>NZ_JBFXGG010000007.1:0-22671 GCF_050178255.1 Desulfococcus sp.
CCGCCTTTTTGGTAAAGGTAGGCCATGAATGGGATACGAAGCGGTCTGCGGCGCCTTTTCCTGTGTGTATATCTAAACCTTTGTTCATTTAAGACCGATGTGAATTAGATAACATCCACTGAGCAGTAGGGTCTATAACCAATAAAACGGGCGGAAGCCCGTTTTTTTATTGTCAAAAAGTGATAAGCGAGGCCCGTAAAAAAAGCAGGAAAGAAGATGAGCGGAAACAGCAAAAGAAAAGCCCTCAAAAAGGCGCCGCCCCAACGGTCCGCGGCGGATGCGCCGCCGATGTCCCATGAAAAGGAACGCCGGATCGTCGCCCGGGTTTACGCCCTCGGCGAGCCCCTGTGCGAATCCGAGGGCATCGAACTGGTGTGCGTCGAATATCAGCGGGAATCCCGGGGACGGATATTGCGGCTCTATATCGACAAACCCGGCGGGGTGACCCTGGACGACTGCGCGGCCGTCAGCCGTCAGCTCGGTGATCTTCTGGATGTGGCCCTTGAGGAGATCGGGACCTACAGTCTGGAAGTCTCCTCCCCCGGGCAGCACCGTCCACTGGGCAAGTTGCTCGATTTTGAAAAATATCGGGGAAATACGGCAGAAATCAGAACCACTCTACCCATAAACGGAAAGAAAAAGTTCAAAGGGGTGCTGGAGGGCGTGTCGGACGATACGGTCAGCCTCAGGACGAACAGCGACTCCCTGGCCATTCCCTATGGGCTGATCGCTCGTGCGCGGCTCGTCAATTATACGGAGAAAACGGATGTTAATACCAGACATTAAGCGTGTCATTGAACAGGTAAGCCGGGATAAGGGCATCGACGTGAACGTCCTTATCAGAACGCTTGAAGACGCCCTGAAATCTGCCGCAAAGAAGAAATTCGGGAACAAGATCGACATCGAGGTCAAATATAACGAAGATTCGGGAGAGATAGAGGTTTTCCAGTTCAAGGAAGTGGTGGAGGAGATCACCGACCCCGAGCTGCAGATCGATCTGGAAGCCGGTCTGCTGCTTGACCCCGAATGTGAAATCGGCGACTGGCTCGGCGCCAAGATGGATACGGAATCCTTTGGACGCATCGCCGCCCAGTCCGCCAAGCAGGTGATCATCCAGAAGATCAAGGATGCGGAGCGCGATGCGATCTACGCCAACTTCATCAACCGTAAGGGAGAGATCATCAACGGCATCGTTCAGCGCATAGACCGCGGCCAGATCATCGTCAACCTCGGTCAGGCTGAAGCGATCCTCCCGGCCCGGGAGCAGGTCCCCAAGGAGGTCTACCGACGGGGAGACCGGATCCGGGCTTATATCATGGACGTCCGCAACGACCCCCACGGCTCCCAGATCATTCTCTCCAGGACCCACCCGGAGTTCCTGGTAAGCCTGTTCAAGACCGAGGTTCCCGAGATCAGCGAGGGCATCGTCACCATCATGGGGGCCGCCCGTGAGCCCGGCAGCCGCGGCAAGATCGCCGTCTCATCCAACGATTCCGACATCGATCCCATCGGCGCCTGCGTCGGCATGAAAGGGAGCCGGGTCCAGAACGTGGTCCAGGAGCTTCGCGGTGAAAAGATCGATATCATATCCTGGCATGTGGATCCGGCCAAATTCGTCTGCAATGCATTGGCGCCGGCGGAAATTTCCCGGGTCATCATCGACGAGGAAAACCGGTCAATGGAGGTCATCGTCCCCGACGAGTTTCTCTCCGTGGCCATCGGCAAGAAAGGACAGAACGTCCGTCTGGCCTCGAAACTGACCAAATGGCGACTGGACGTCAAAAGCGAATCCCGCTACAGCAAGGCGATGAAGGACGGCTACAACTCCCTCATATCGCTGCCGGGAGTCGGCATCAGTCTGGCGGACGCTCTTTATGAAAACGGATTCTTCTCCGCCGAAGAGATCGCCAAGAGCACCGTCGAGGATCTCACGCGGGTCCGGATCGTCACGGAGGACGAGGCCCGGGATCTGATCGCGGCGGCAAAGGCTTATGTCGCGGCAGCGGCCGATGACGTCGAGATCGATGAAAAATCCGCCGCCCTTCCGGAGGAGGCGACCGATGATACGCCTTCGGACAACCCGGAGGCGGCGGAGGACGGCAAATCGGGGGACGAAGACGAAGACGGGGCATCCGCCCCGACCGGCGGGGAAGAAACCACTCCCCTCGCGGCCGACACGCCGCCGGGGCCGGCCGACGACGAGGAAAAGGAATGACCTTTTCGGGAAAAACGGACATCGACACATGATACAGGTGCGTGTAGTTATGGAATGATCTGCGGTGCACTGGATTTTTAACAACAGGTAAGGGGGACGGATGGCGAAGATCAGGGTATATGAACTTGCCAGAGAACTCAATTTAAAGAACAAGGCGCTTCTCGAAAAGTTAAGCGAACTGGACATCGTGGTCAGCAGCCACATGAGTTCCCTGGAAGAAGATGCGGTCAATCGGGTAAAGGCACACCTGCGCGGCAAAAAGCCGGGAGCGGTGGAACACAAACGCATCAAACCGACGGTTATCCGAAGGCGAAAAAAGCGGCACGTCGAAGGAAAAGCCCCCAAGGAGACCGAACCGGCGACGGAGGTCGAAGCACCCGTCGAGCCGACGCCCCCTGTCGTCGACGTCCCCGAACCTGTTCCCGAAACAGCGACCGAACCGATCGAGGAGACGGCTGCAGCGGCACCGCCTACGCCTGAAACGGATGTCGAGGCCGAGCCCCCACGGCCCGCAGCTGAAGAAGAGACCACCGCCCCGGCGCCGGAAGAGACAGAAAAAGCCGCAGAAATGCCTGAAAAAAAAGAGGATGCCATCCAACCCCCCGCTGAGGCGTCCCAGCCGGCACCCGCACCCGAAGAACCCGCCGCAGAGGAAACACCGCTCCCCACGGAAGCCGACGCGGTTGTCGAACACCCGGCAGCGGAGGCCGAAACGCCATCCCCCTCCCTGCCTGAGGAAGGCGACGGCGCCGATGCCGATGCCGATGCCGATTCGGACCAGAAATCAAAGAAGAAGAAAAAGAAAAAGAAAAAAAAGAAGGAACCCACGGACATGCCCGCGAAAATCATCAGCCTGCCGCCCAAGGTCGAGGAGGAGCCCTCGCCTCCGGATCGAGGCGATGACAAGTCGCAGCGCCGCCCGGCCGTTTCCGAACGCACGCCGGTGACGGCCGGTGGCGTCGAAGCCAAAACGCCGGCAGAGACGTCGACGTCCGAGGAGGATGCCGACAAGAAGAAAAAGAAGGAAAACCGCTGGGCCAAAAAGAAAATCTCCTTCAAGAAAAAAGAGGTGATCGAGGGAGATGCGCTTTACAGCAAGGCCCGAAACAGAAAAGGCAAAAAAGGGGCCAAGGCCAAATCCGTGCAAACACAGAAGACCCAGATCACGACACCCAAGGCCATCAAACGCCGGGTCAAGATCGATGAAACCATTGTCCTGTCCGACCTGGCCAAACGAATGGGCATCAAGGCCAATGAAATGATCAAAAAGCTGATGATGCTCGGCGTCATGGTGACCGTCAACCAGACCATCGACTTCGATACCGCCGCCCTGGTGGCCTCGGAATTCGACTACGAGGTCGAAAAGGCCCGGTTTGAGGAGGATGCCGTCCTGAACATCGACAGCGAGGACGATGCCGGGAAACAGGTGGGACGCTCGCCCGTCGTCACGATCATGGGACACGTCGACCACGGCAAGACATCCCTTCTGGATGTCATCCGGAAAACCCGGATCACCGAGATCGAGGCCGGCGGCATCACCCAGCACATCGGCGCCTACAGCGTGGCCACCAATCGGGGACAGATCACCTTCCTCGACACGCCGGGTCACGAGGCCTTTACCTCCATGCGGGCCAGAGGCGCCACGGTGACGGATATCGTCGTCCTGGTGGTGGCGGCCGACGACGGGGTCATGCCCCAGACCGTCGAGGCCATCAACCACTCCCGGGCGGCGGGGGTGCCCATCATCGTCGCCATCAACAAGATGGACAAGGCCGGCGCGGACCCCGACCGGGTTATGCGCGAGTTGGCGGATCACGGACTGATGTCCGAAGAGTGGGGGGGCGACACCATCTTTGTCAAGGTCTCCGCAAAACAGAACCAGGGGATCGACGAACTGCTGGAGATGATTCTGCTCCAGGCGGAGGTCCTCGAACTGACGGCCAATCCGGAGCGACACGCCAGAGGCTACGTGGTGGAATCCAAGCTCGACTCCGGCCGCGGACCGGTGGCCACCGTCCTGATCCAGGAGGGCACCCTCCATGCCGGAGACCCGATCGTCTGCGGTATCCACCACGGGAAAATCCGGGCGATGCTCAACGACAGGGGCGCCCAGGTTGACGAGGCGGGCCCCTCCATGCCCGTGGAAATCCTCGGGCTGTCGGGCGTTCCCAACGCCGGTGACGAGATGGTCGCGCTGGACGACGACAAGAGCGCCAAACAGGTCAGCGAACACCGTCTTCAGAAGCATCGGTCCCTGGAGCTGGCCAAGACCAGCCGGGTCAGCCTGGAGAAGCTCTTCGAGCGGATGCAGGAAGGGGAGGTCAAGGACCTCAACATCATCCTCAAGGCGGATGTTCACGGATCCATCGAGGCGCTCAGCGACTCGCTCACGAAGCTCTCCAACGAGGAGGTGACGATCCGGATCATCCACGCGGCCACCGGCACCGTCTCCGAGTCGGACATCTCACTGGCCGCGGTCTCCAACGCCATCATCATCGGGTTCAACGTCCGCCCGAGTGCGAAGGTTCAGGCCATGGCGACGGAAGAGCACGTGGACATGCGCTTCTACAACATCATCTACAACGTCATCAAGGACGTCAAGGACGCCATCGTCGGCATGATGGAATCCACCTTCGAGGAACGGGTCCTGGGTATGGCCGAAACCCGGGAGGTCTTTTTCGTCCCCAAGGTGGGGGCCATCGCGGGCTGTTACGTCACCAGCGGCTCCATCAAGCGGGGGCAGCGAATCCGCCTGGTTCGGGACGGCGTCATCATTCACGAAGGCAAGATCTCTTCGCTCAAGCGCTTCAAGGATGATGCCAAGGAGGTCCAGAGCGGGTACGAATGCGGCATCGGGATCGAGGGATACAACGACATCAAGGTCGGCGATATCATCGAGTGTTACTACCTCGAGGAGATCAAGCCGGAGCTCCGGTAAGCGCTGCATTCGGAAGAAAGGTGACGATCGATATGGTTGTGGGCATCGGCATCATGACGTTCAGGCTTCATGACTGCCGCTCCCTGAAGGGAAAGCGGAAGATCGTGAAATCCATTATCGCGCGGCTCCGGAATCAGTTCAACGCCTCGGTAGCCGAGATCGGCGCCAACGACGTCTATCACCAGGCTGAAATCGGCGTTTCCCTGGTGGGCAACGATCGGCAGGTGATCAACTCGAAGCTGGATAAACTTTTCAACATGGCCGATTCCCTGGGGTTGGCGGAAATGATCGATACCGAATTGGAGATCATCAACATATGAAGCCTTTTTCTCGAGCGGACAGAGTCGGCGAACTGATCCAGCAGGTGGTGTCGGAAATCCTGACGCGCAACATCCGGGATCCTCGCCTGAAGATGGCAACCATTACCGGCGTCAAGATGTCCAAGGACCTCCGGAACGCCAAGATCTATTTCGCCGTCTCCGGCGGATCCGAGAAGGTCGACGGCGCCCTGCTCGGATTCAACAGCGCCATGGGCTATATCAAACGCGTGCTTGCCGGCGAGCTGGAATTGCGGTATATGCCCGAACTTAAATTCTATTACGACAAATCCTTTGATTACGGCGCCCACATCGACGCCCTGCTCAAATCGCTTAATGCCGAAGATGGAAAAGATCATTCACCATTTGAGACGGAGTAAGCGCATCCTGCTGGCCTCCCATGTCAATCCGGACGGCGACGCCGTCGGCGCCCTCATTGCCCTGGCCCTGGCCCTGGAAAAATCGGGAAAACGGACGACGATGTACAATGAAAGCCCGATACCGGCCGTCTACCGTTTTCTGCCGGCGGTGGACCGGATCGTCAGCCGCATCGACCGGAACACCACGCCTTTCGATGCCGTGGTCATCCTCGACTGCAGCAACATGGACCGTATCGGAAGGCTGGCGGCCGATGCGGCATCTCTCGGCGTTACCCTCAACATCGACCACCATCCGAGCAATACCGGGTTCGGCGATCTCCAATACGTCGACACCGGTGCCTGCTCCACCGCCGAGATGGTCTACCGGATCGTCAAGGCCATCGGCGTTTCCATGGACAGGGACATCTCCACGGCGATCTATACCGGGATCCTGACGGACACCGGCTCGTTCCGGTTTGCCAACACCAACCAGACCGCCTTTTCGATATGCCTGGAGATGACGGAAAACGGCGTGGATCCCTATACCGTGGCCCAGCATGTCTACGGCACCTATTCCATCGGCCGGATCAAACTCCTCAACCTGGCGCTCGATTCCATTGAAATCGCGGAGAACGGCAAGCTCTCCTTCATGATGCTGACCCGCGACATGCTCGAAGAAACCGGAACGCAGCCCGAAGACGTGGACGGCATGATCAACTATGCCAAAAGCATCAAGGACGTGAAGGTCGCCGTTCTGATTCAGGAGCGTGCCGGAAACGATGATTCGCGGAACAAAAACAATTTCTACGTCAGCCTGCGGTCGGACGGCAGCGTCGACGTGGCGGCCCTGGCAGCATCCTTCGGCGGGGGCGGTCACCACCGGGCGGCCGGCTTCTGCGCGGAGACCTCCCTGGCGGACCTGAAGGGCGGCATCCTGAAATGGCTGAAAAAATGCGAGCCGGAACCATGCAGAAACTGACCAGCGGCATCCTCGTTGTGGACAAGCCCGAAGGGATGAGCTCCGCCGGCGTCGTGGGTCGGATCAAGCGTGGGCTCAGGGCGGGAAAGGTGGGACATTGCGGCACCCTCGATCCCTTTGCCTCAGGCGTCGTCGTCTGCTGCATCAATCAGGCCACCCGTCTGGCAGGTTTTTTCCTTCATGGGGACAAGCGCTATGAAGGGATCCTTCGGCTGGGGATCGAAACCGACACCCAGGATCTGACGGGGGAAACGGTTTCCGAAAAACCGGTCGACGTCACGGCGGATGCCGTCCGATCGGCCTTCGCCGCCCTGGAGGGGCCCATGCGGCAGCATCCTCCGGTCTATTCCGCTCTCAAACACCGGGGGGTGCCGTTGTACAAACTGGCCCGGGCAGGCCGTCCGGTCCAGAAGCCGCCCAGGGAGATCGTGATCCACCGCCTCGAGGTTCAGGCCGTCGATCTGCCGGATGTCCGCTTTTCGGTGTCGTGTTCCGGCGGCACCTATGTCCGGACCCTGGCCGTCGATCTGGGGCGAATGCTGGGATGCGGCGCACACCTTCGGAAGCTCGTCCGGACGGCCGCCGGCCCTTTCTCCCTGGAACAGGCCCTCACCCCCCGGGAGGTGGCCGCCCTGGCGGCGGTCGATGCCGTCGAAGACCGGATGATTCCCATGAACGACGCCGTGGCCTTCATGCCCATGCGGCGAATCGCCCCTGAAACGGCCCGTAAAATACGCCACGGCATGCCGCTGACCGAAAAGGAGATCGAACGCCCGAAAACGGACGCTTCGTCGGGGTGGATTCGGATAGTGGACGAAAACGATCGCCTGATTGCGATTCTGGAGCACAAAAAAGGAAATCCCCGCTATAATTATTGTTGTGTTTTTAACTAGAACATGAATATTAAGGGAAAAAATTAATATTTCTTTGTTTTTTCGATATTCATTACGATCAACAGGAGGCTAAACGAAGTGGTACTGACATCAGAACAAAAACGGGATTTGATCGACCAATATAAACTGCACGACAGCGACACCGGATCGCCCGAGGTCCAGATCGGACTGCTCACCCACCGCATCTCCTACCTGACGGAGCACCTGAAGGTCCACAAGAAAGACCATCATTCCCGAAGGGGGCTTCTGATGCTGGTCGGCCAGCGCCGGCGACTCTTGAACTATGTCAAGAACAAAAACATCGCCCGGTACCGGGAAATTATCGAGCGGCTGGGATTGCGCAGATAACGGCATCCACCATCGTTAGCCGATCCAACGCAACCCTGACGCACCGAAGTGCGCCTGTGTGCCGGCCAGCGGCCTTTTCCCCGTCACCGTCGACACCCGTCGCCGCCGGGACCACGACCGGCATGATCCCGCGGCTCAGCGCCTTTCAAAGGCTTGAGGCCGCTTTTTTTTAGGAGAGTTTATGGAATTGACATTGACAGCAGATCTCGGGGGCAATCCCCTGAGCATCCAGACGGGCAAGGTGGCCAAACAGGCCTCCGGCGCGGTGGTGGTTCAATACGGAGAAACGGTCGTTCTCGTCAGCGCCGTTTCCGCCTATGAAACCCGATCCGGGCTGGACTTCCTTCCCCTCACGGTCGAATATCAGGAAAAAATCTATGCCGCGGGTCGCATCCCGGGGAATTACATGCGACGGGAAGTCGGACGGCCCAGCGAGAAGGAGACCCTTACGGCCCGGTTGATCGACCGGCCCATCCGCCCCTTGTTCCCCAAGGGGTATCACAGCGAAATCCAGGTCATCGCCACGGTCCTGTCCATGGATCAGGAGAACGATCCCGACGTTCTGGCCATGATCGGGGCATCGGCGGCTCTCCAGATCTCGGATATTCCGTTTCAAGGTCCCATCGCCGCGGTCCGTGTGGGCCGGATCGACGGAAAGTTCGTCGTCAACCCCGGCATGAGCCGGCAGTCGGAAAGCGACATCAACATCATCGTGGCCGGCTCCAAAACCGGCGTGGTGATGGTGGAAGGCGGCGGCAACATCGTGAGCGAAGAGGAGATGCTGGACGCCATCTTTTTCGGCCATGCCGCCATGCAGCCGGTGATCGAGATCCAGGAGAAGCTGACGGAGGCGTTGGGCAAGCCCAAGCGGCCTCACGAACCGCCCCCCAAGGACCAGGCCCTGATCGAAAAACTCGACGCCATGACCTCGACACGGATCCGGGAGTCGATCCTGATTCCCGAGAAGACGGCACGCCATACCGCTCTCAGGGAGCTGCGAAACCAGATCATGGCCGACCTGGGCGAGGACTACGCCGATCGCAAGGGCGAGATTTACGAGATCCTGCACGACATCGAACGGACTCTCTGCAGGAATCTCATCCTTCAGGAGGGACGGCGCATCGACGGCAGAAAGTTCGATGAAATCCGGCCCATCACCTGTGAGGTCGGCGTCCTGCCGAGGCCCCACGGGAGCGCGCTCTTCACCCGGGGGGAGACCCAGGTCCTCGGGGTGCTGACCATCGGCTCCGGTCAGGACGAACAGCGGGTGGAAACCCTCTACGGAGACGACCCTCAACGGTTCATGCTCCACTACAATTTCCCGCCCTTTTCCGTCGGGGAAGTCAAGCGCATGGGCGGCCCCAGTCGTCGAGACATCGGCCACGGCGGTCTATCCAAGCGCGCCCTGGAACGGATTCTGCCGAAGCCGGAAGATTTCGATTACACCATCCGCATCGTTTCCGAGGTCCTGGAATCCAACGGATCCTCCTCCATGGGAACCGTCTGCTCGGGGATCCTGGCCCTGATGGACGGCGGCGTGCCCATCACGGCGCCGGTATCCGGCATCGCCATGGGCCTGGTCAAGGAAGGGGACCAGGTGGTGATCCTCTCCGACATTCTGGGGGATGAAGACCACACCGGCGACATGGATTTCAAGGTGGCCGGCACCCGGGACGGGATCACCGCCCTCCAGATGGACATCAAGATCCTCGAGCTCTCGAAGGACGTCATGGAAAAGGCTCTCGCCCAGGCGCGGGAAGGCCGGATCTTCATCCTGGAAAAGATGCTCCAGGCCCTCGAGGCACCCCGGAAGGAAATTTCCCCTTACGCCCCCAAGATGATCACCGTCAAGATCAATCCCGACAAGATCCGGGAAATTATCGGCCCGGGGGGAAAGGTGATCCGGGCAATCCAGAGCGAGACCAACACCAAGATCGAGATCGATGACTCCGGTCTGGTCAAGATCGCCGCCACATCCCAGCAGGAAGGCGATGCAGCCCTGCAGCGGATCAACGAGATCACCGCCGAACCGGAGGTGGGTGCCGTTTACGAGGGTACCGTCGTCAAGACCATGGACTTCGGCGCCTTTGTCCAGATCTTCCCGGGGACCGACGGCCTCGTCCATATTTCCCAGCTGGCCCGGGAACGGGTCAAGAAGGTGACGGACGTGGTGAAGGAGGGCGACACTCTCCGGGTCAAAATTCTCGAGATCAACCGGGACGGCAAGATTCGCCTGAGCCACAAAGCGGTTCTGGAAGAGGAAGATGGGGCTTGAGACGACACCCTGTCCGGATCTCCCCGGAGCTGCCTGACATGACGATCGTGCTCCAATTCCGCCGCGTGAGGCCCGAACAGGACGCGGACATTCCCCTGCCCCGCTACATGACCGTCGGTGCCTCGGGTATGGACCTCGCCGCCGCCGTGACGGATCCGATCGTCGTCAAACCCGGGGAGATCGTCCTGATTCCGACAGGATTCGCCATCGCCGTTCCGGAGGGTTATGAAGCCCAGATTCGCCCCAGGAGCGGCCTGGCGTCCCGGCACGGCATCGGGCTCGTCAATTCCCCGGGAACCGTCGATGCCGACTACCGGGGAGAAATCCGGATCCCGATCATCAACCTGGGGAAGGCCCCCTACACCATCCAGAGAGGCGACCGCATCGCCCAGATGGTCATCGCACCGGTCTGTCGCCCGACGACGGCGCTGGTGACGTCTCTGGACGAAACCGATCGGGACGCCGGCGGATTCGGACACACCGGAAGGGGTCAGGACAGCGAGCCGCCCACGGGTCGGATGCCGTAGCCGTAGCCCCGTGCCTCGGCCAAATGCCCCAAGTGGACCCGCTTGAGTCGGGCGACCCCTGAAATCTTCGAAAGCATCATCCCCAGAAAATCGAAAGCCGCGTCGTTCATCCGTTGATGATGAATCATCACGCCGCAGCATCCGCCGGCAATCCCGTCGCGAATTTCCGAAAAGAGCCGTTCCCACCCGTTTTCAGGAAGCGTCTCCTTTCGGGTATGAAGGTCCACGTTCACCGGAAAATCCGGAAGCCCTTCAGGGGGCGGCGGCAAGGCTCCCCTGCTTCGGGATATGAACCGGAATCCCTGTTCCTGCAGCTGTTGGAGGGCTTCCGGCCCGCATCGATTCCAGGGGGGTGTGAAGCCCGGAAAAAAGTCATCCTCCATGACCGCCGTCAGGCGCGCCTTGCCCAGGCGCAGATCCCGGGCGATCCGATCCCCTCCGCGGCGGCTGCCGAACTCCTGTTTCTTACCCGAAACCGCATGGCTGACATGCCGCCATCCATGCTGGTGCCAACACCATAAATCCCTTCCGCCCGGCGCCGCGGTCCGGAGGGCATGCCAACGCTCCGGCGTGAGCCAGGCCGGGACCACCGCCAGGGAGAGAGGGGTCCGGTGCCGGGCGAAGAGGGATGCGAGCCGTGCAAAGTGCCGTCCGGGCACGCCGATATCGTCGGCCCGGAAGAAGACGGCGGGGGAGGCGGCGGCGCAGTCGGCCAGGCCCTGGTCAACCGCGCGCCAAAGCCGATCCCGAAGCCGATTCGGACGAGCGTGCCAGATGACGGCGGGTTCCATGGTCATGAGGGATCTCCTTTCCCGGTCATCGGCGCATCCAGGAGGCCAGCCACCGCGCACTGGTCCGCGCGCCCGAAAGATCGATCGTGCCGCCGCGCCTTTTCCCGGGCCGTTTTCGGGTCAACTGTTTTTCCATGAGATCCGCCAGCCGCCCAGGCGCCATGTCCTCGTCGGCCAGCACATGGACGTCCCCGAAATCGGCCAGACGTTCGGCTCGGAGACGCTGCTCCCGGTTCTGGGAAAAAGGCAGGAGCAGGGCGGGACATCCGGCCGCCGTCACGTTCATGCAGGTGTTGTATCCGGCCATGCTGACCGACAGATCGGCGGCGGCGAGAAACGACAGGAAATCATGGGTAAACTCCGACACGCGGGTACGATGGTCGGCAGCGGCCTTTACGGCCTGGACCGCCTCGGCCGGCATGAACGGCCCGGTGAAGATCTCGAGATGGACATCGCCCTCGAGCCGCGTGAAAGCGGTCGCCGCCGCCGTCAGCAGAGGCCCGCCGACCTTTCCGCCGCCGGCGCTGGCCACCACCAGCCGGGTTGCTTCCGGCAGGCCGAGGGTTTCGAAGATGCGCCTTCGGGCGTCCGGAGGCGGGCTCGGGGTGATAAAGCCGGTATAGACGACGGGAACGGCGATGGCCGCCACGCGGGAGAAGGTCTCTTCCAGCCGGATCACCCGGGGGTCGGCGTGGACCCACAGCGCATCGAATCCCCGGTTCAGGGCCGCCGTCACCCGAAGCTCGTAGGCATCCACGTCCGACTTCTCCACAAGGATGTCCCGAAGGCTGCAGATGACGCGGCAGGCCGGCAGCGCCCCCGTCCGGATGCCCGACAGCACCGGCTCCAGTTCGAACCGGAAGGCCTTTCTCCCGAAGGGATAGAGTTCTATGATCAGAACGTCGGGGGCTTCGGCCGCCATGAGGTCCCACAGCAAGCGCCGCCGTTTCGCCTTGACCGCATCGACGGAAAGTCCGGGCGTCGTGGACATCATTCGTTTGAAGCCGCTGTCCATCATGAGCCCCGGCAGGGGCACCATCCGGACGTGGGGCGGGACCGGCGCATCCACCCCGGCCCCTCCGGCGAGAAAGATCACCTCGTGGTCGTCAAGAGCCCGGCAGAGGGCCATGCTGCGGAAAAAATGACCGATGCCCAGCACATGCTGACAGTAGAAGACGATCTTCATGGCGTGTCGATCCACAGGGCCAGCACGTTCAACGCCTCGACGGCCATACCCTCCCGATCGTGCACCAGTTGGTGGAGGTGCCCCCGTCGAAGAAGGGGCGGTTCCGTGGGAAAGAAATGGCGGTTCGTCAGGCGATAGACCAGGCACTTGATCATGCCCTCGTGGGTCACCACCAGAATTTTTCGCCCGGGCCACCTCGCGGCGGCGTCGACGAGGGCCTGGTGTCCCCTGGACCACACCTCGGTGCGGTCCTCGCCGCCGGGGGGCCGAAACCGCCACCCGTCCCGTTCCATGGCCGCAAGGCGATCCCCAGCCTGCTGCCGGAGCTGGTCGATGGTTTTGCCGGCCCACTCCCCCCAATCCTTCTCCCTGAGACGGGGATCCACGGTCATGGGAAGCCCCAATGTCCGGTTGATCAACTCGGCCGTCCGCAGGGTCCGCCCGAGGTCGCTCACCAGAATCCTGTCCCAGGCGTATCGCCGCAGCAGCCGCCCCCATTCCCGGGCCATTCGCTCTCCTTCCCCGGTCAGCGGTGAATTGAGCTGGCCCTGGATCCGCTTCTCCAGGTTCCAGACCGTCGGGGCGTGCCGCAGCACCCCGAAGCGCGTCAATGCCGGTGATTCGTTCATCTCATCATGCCTCCCGCGATATCTGAGAGGATCGCTTCCATCGGGCCATAATTTTTCTCGATATCGTGACGACGGCGGACATGCTCCCGGGCGCGCTCGCCCATCGCGCATCGCCGTTCAGGATCCAATATAAGTCCTGAAAGGGCCAGGTCAAAAGCCGGGCCGTCGAAAGGGGGCGTCAGAAGTCCGGTCTCGCCCCGGGCCACCACCTCGGGAATGCCCCCGTTGTCAAAGGCCGCCACCGGAAGCCCGCAGGACTGGCTCTCCAGATAGACCATGCCCAGGGACTCCCGGATACCGGGAAAGGCGAAAAGATCGCCGGCACTGTAGAACCGGTGCATCTCCTCCCGTGGGATTCTTCCGACGAACCGGATGCGTCCGGGCAGATGCCGCTCCCCCAGGCGTCTCAGGCGTTCCCGTTCACGGCCGTCCCCGGCGATGACGAGGTAGAGGGGAAGCCCGGTCCGGTAAAGCCGGCCGCAGGAGCGGATGACCCAGGCAAGCCCCTCGGATTTGACGCCGGGGCGAAACATGGCGGCGGAGAGAACGACCGGCGCGTCTCCCACGGCCCATTCCCGACGAAGGATCGCGCGGGCCCCGGCATCGAAGGTGAACATGGCCGGGGAAATACCGGGCCGGATGTAGGTCAGGCGATGGGACGGCACCAGGCGCTTCAGATTGACCCAGTCCTCGAGCCGGTTGGTGAACAGATGGCAGGCCGTCGTGAGGGCGAGGCGGTTGAGGAGATACCCCGGCAGCGTCCTGAGGCGGCGGCGGCGCTTGGTGGAAAAGATCCCCTGAAAGACGACGTAAGGCAGCCCGAATCGGCGGCACACCAACGGTCCCAGCAGATCAGGGGCCTTGTAATAGGTATGGTAGGTGAGCCAGAGCTGGGCGGGCCGGATGCGCTGCTCACGAAGGGCGCGCCGCCACTCCCCCAGAAGGGGGCCCCATAGCCGCGGTCGCCAGTAGATCCACCGCATCCGCGTCCCCCCGGCACGCCGCACCGAATGGCCCCGGCTCTCGAGATAGGCCCGGAGGCTGTGGGCGATGGCGAGGTCCCCCGAGGGGCGGGGATGGTCCAACGGTTTGAAGGGCGCGTAAAGCGTAATGCGCATGAGGGCGTTTCGTCCGGCTCCCTTTCAGAGTCGCGGCTGCTCCCGGTGAAAGATGTCTCCCAGATCCCGGATCAGCCGCTGGTTGTCGAAATCCCGAATCACCCGCTTCCGGGCTGCGTCAATGATCCGCGTCCGCAGCGACCCATCCGCCAGAAGGCGGTGCATGGCATCGGCCAGAGCCGCCGGTGCGCCGGGGGGAACCAGAAGCCCTGTCCGGCCGTGGGAAACGAGTTCGGGAACGGCCGACACCCGCGTTCCCACCACCGGCACCCCCATGGCCATGGCCTCGATGTAGACGTTGGGGATGCCGTCGCGATCGCCGTTGGGGGCGATTTCACATCCCAGGACAAACAGATCGGCCTTTCGATAGTGGGCGAGGACCACCTCGTGGGGAAGCGTGCCGAGCCACCGACAGTCGTCGGCAAGCCCGAGGGTCTCGATCATCGACAGGATGCTTTCCCGGTCGTCCCCGTCACCGATGAGGGTGTGCTGAAAACGGACACCCCGGTCCTTCAGGATCCGAAGTGCCCGGTAGACCGTGGGAAGTCCCTTTTTCGGCACGAGACGGGCGATGGTCAGGAGCCGGTAAGGCATTTCCGGAACGCGCCCCTCATCCGAAGCGTGTCCGAACAGCTTCAGGTCGATGCCGTGATAGACGCGGTATACCGGCGTTCGCCCGCCGCGCCCGATGTCCAGGAGGTGGCGGCGGTTGTATTCGGTGCAGGTCACGACGAATCGGGCCAGGGCCATCTTTTCCCGAAGCTGGCGGGGATCCGATGTGTAAATGTCCTTGGCGTGGGCGGTGAAACTGAAGGGAATTCCCGAAAGCGCTGCCGCGAACATGGCGACGGAGGTGGGGGAATGGGCGAAATGGGCATGAAGATGAACGATGTTTCGGCCGGGCAACAGCTTGTCCACCAGGTAGCCTGCCTGCAGAAGATGCTTGATGGTGGCTGATTTGCGGGTCCTGAGAAATCGCCTGCCCGCTGTCCGGACGGCGGCCAGATAGCGGCGGGGCTGCCGGGCCGCCGCCCGGAGGTTGTGATAGAGCAGTGGGAAAAAGCCGGCCAGGATCTCCTGGGGCAGGTAATCGACCCCCGCCCGGATCCGCTCGACGCTCTTGTGGGCAAAAGACTCCCGGGGATGACGCATGGAAAAGAGGTGAATCGTGAAGCCCAGGGATTCCAGAAGCAGGATCTCGTTGGAAATGAATGTCTCGGAGATCCTGGGGTAGCCTTTCAGGATCATCCCCAGCACCGGTCTTTCGCAATCGATCATGAAGCACTCCTGAAAACGTTGAGCCGTTGGCGCATCACCTCGAATCCGGTCATGGTAAAACGGTCTATGGCGGCCTCGCGGCAGCGGGGGTGCGCCAGCAGGTGAAGGACCTTCTCCCGGAGGACGACCGGTGTCAGGGCGTTCCAGGGGATGTATTCGGCAATGCCGTGGGCGTGAAACCGCTCGGCCCGGATGAGCTGCTCCCGCCGCGGCGTCTCCCGGGGTATGATGAGGGGCAGGGTTTTCTGACTCAGGATCTCACAAAGGGTGTTGTAGCCGCCCATGGAGATGACCAGGTCGGCCGCGGCGAGCACCTTTTCCATCTGGCGATAGAAATGGAAACACCGGACCCCGACGGTCCTGGCGCGGCGATGGACGTCGGTCCGCTGTTTCTTGGGCATGAAGGGACCGGTGATCAGGATGCTCCGGAAAGGAACGGGAGTCCCGAAGGACTCCAACATGGACAGGAAGGCATCCATCACCGGATAACCGTCCCCCCCGCCGCCGGTGGTCACCACCACCAGGGGTTCCCGCTCCGCCAGACAGTGGCGCCGCTTTTCCTTTCGGATCTCCTCGGGGTTGGGGACCTTTCGCGGAATGTAGCCGGTAAAGACCATCTTTTGGCTCACGGTCCCGGGGATCTCGTATTCCACGATGGGGTCATAGAACTCCTGAATCCCATAGACCCATATCTCCGTGTAAAGGGCGGCAAGGACGTCGTAGATCCCCTTTTTCGCCCAGGCGGAGCGGATGGTGTCGGCATCGTCCATGATATCCCGGAGCCCCAGCACCGTCCGGGTATCGGGAAGGCAGCGCTTCAGCCACTGGAGCGTCGAAAGCACCTCCTTTTTCAGGCCCAGGGGCTCCTTGTCCACGATAAAGAGATGGGGTCTGAAGGTTTTGGTGGTGGCGCTGATGATGTTTTTTCGAATGTCCAGGGCATGGCGGGGGTTGATCTTGATCGAGAGGGGCAGATATTCCTCGTTGGTCTTTTTGATCATCCCCGGAATGCGAACGAAGTCGATCTGATCCGGGAATGCGAACCGGCCGGCGATGGGCGATCCTGTCAGAATCAGGATGTTGACGTCCGGAGCCCGCAGATGGGACGCGATGGCCATGGTCCTGCGAATGTGCCCCAGGCCGTAGGTGTCGTGGGAGTACATCAGTATGTTGAAGGTCGAACTTCTGCCCATCGTACGGTCGTGACGCCGGCCTTTCATTCGCGACGAACCGCCCCGCGGCGGTTGTGCTGAGATAGGGGTTTAGGCTGAAGACTGAAGGCTTAAGGGGTGCGTCTGCGACAAACGGGGCTATTGCGCCCCTTCAGGCTTCAATCTCCAGTCTCCAGTCTCCAGCCTCCAGCCTTCAGTCTTCAGCCTTCATAGAGTTATGTCTCGTCGGTCGTCCACACCAAACGCTATTTTAAGGGTCAAGTCAAGAAATTTTTATTGGCCGATCCCCCCGAGACCCCCTTCCCTTTTGCCGGATTCCAGGATATGTTGAAGCGGTTCGGTCCCCGGTTCGGATGCCAGGGGGTATATAACTCTCTTCGAAAGATACGACAGATGGTGTCTCAATCCAGCGCGTTTCACGAGGCCCTCGAAATCCTCGACGACTTCTTCCACCTCATGGATTCCGGGCGGCTGTTCACTTTAAAGGATCCCGACGCATACCGCCGGCTGCGGCGCCGGGTTCGTCGGGCTCTCTTCACGGTCCTCATGGAAGGCCGCCCGCGTCTCGAAAACCTGCGGGGACTTTCCTGGCCTTACGATGCACTCCTCCGAAACCGGTCCTATCTGGAAACCGTCGCCCGCGGGGCGTCACCTGCGGAAGACCGCCTCCAGGCCCGGCTGTTTCTCGCGCTGCTCCCCTTCCCCGGCCAATGGCGGGAACTTCTCCGCCTGGAAAATCGAACGGACCGGCATCCTGAAATCGTATCGCTCCTGGCCGAGGAACAGCGCAAAATCGACGCCAAGATCGTCAAAAAGCGGCAAAAGACCTTCAGACTCCGCCATTTCTGTCAGATCCTGAAAGTTCCCCGACCGCCGGCGGAAAAGGGTGTCCTCCGGATCTTCTCCCTCCCCTATCTCTTCCGTATTCCCGGGCTGTTGAAACGGATCAGCAAAGAATACGTCATCTACATGGAGCCGCCCTGGGGCGTCCTGGCGCGGCATGCCTGGCTGCGGGTCTTCTCCGATCTCGAGGACCCCTGCCTCATCGGCGCCGGCGGACCGGAGGACCGGAGGTTCCTGGAAACCCAGGCAGGCGTTGTCCCGGTGCCGCTGGCCCACGGCGACTATCTGGAGGAGGACGGCACCGTTCCCCTTGGGGCGGAGAAGCGCTTCGATATCGTCTTCAACGGACTCTACGACGACATGCCGCGAAAACGCCACAACCTCCTGCTGGAACTCCTCTGCCGTCCCGAGCTCTCCCGCCTGACGGCGCTCTTCATCGGTCGCGGCGCATCCCGCCATGTGGCCGCCTTTCGCCGACAGGTGGGGGCCCTGGGGCTCGAAAATCGGGTCACCGTCCGCGACAATCTGCCGAGGCGGGAGGTTCCCCGATATCTCGCCCGCTGCCGCATGGGCGTCCATCTCGCCCTTCACGAAAACGTCTGCCGAAGCATCTACGAATGCTTTCGCTCGGACATCCCCTGCCTCGTCTCCTCCGCCATGGCCGGCTTCGATTTCCATCAGATCACGCCCCAAAACGGCGTTGTCGCTCCCGACGACGCGCTTCCCGCCGCCGTTTGCCGCATGCTGGATCACCTCGACCCATTCTCGCCCCGCAAATGGTTTCTCGACCACTCGGGGTGCCGCAACAACAGCCGCCGCCTCAACGATCACCTGAAGGTTCTCTTTGAACGGCAGGGCTATCCATGGGAGAACGACATCGTTTTGCTGGGATCCAGCGGCGCCAACCGATACGTCGACCCCGAGGACTACCGGCGGTTTCGACCGGCGTTCCATGCGCTTCTGGCCGTCTTTCGGGAATTTCCGCTGCCCCTGGCCGTCGTGCCCGAATAAGGCCCCCGACACCCCTGATCGAACTGCATATCCGGCGGATTTGGCCTTGACTAATATGCCCGGATGTTTCAAGAATATTTTTTCGGCATCCGGTTAAACCCGCCGCTTTGAAATCAACTGTCAAAGGATGAAAAATGGAATTTGTGACCGTCATCGGGCTGGAGGTTCATGCCCAGCTCAAAACCCGAACCAAGATCTTCTGCGGCTGCTCGACAGCCTTCGGCGCCCCGCCGAACACCCATGTCTGCCCGGTCTGCCTGGGAATGCCCGGGGTTCTGCCGGTGTTGAACCGCAAGGTCGCGGCTTACGCCGTGAAGATGGGCATCGCCACCCACTGCACCATCAACCGGGAAAGCCGTTTCGCACGCAAAAACTACTTCTACCCGGACCTTCCCAAGGGCTACCAGATCTCCCAGTATGAGCTGCCGATCTGTGAACACGGTTACATCGAGATCGACGGGGACGGCGAAAAAAAGCGGATCGGCATCACGCGGATCCATATGGAGGAGGATGCCGGAAAGCTGATCCATCACCCCGGCCGCTCCGTCAGCCATGTAGACCTCAACCGGACCGGGGTTCCCCTGATCGAGATCGTCAGCGAACCGGACATCCGCTCTCCGGAAGAGGCCGGCAGCTATCTCAGAAAACTCCACGCCATCCTGAGGTATCTCGACATCTGCGACGGCAACATGGAGGAAGGCAGCTTCCGCTGCGACGCCAATGTCTCCATCATGCCGGCAGGGGCAACGGCCTTCGGCACCCGGACCGAACTGAAAAACCTCAATTCCTTCCGGCATGTGGAAAAAGCCCTGCATTACGAGATCGTCCGCCAGCAGGAGGTCATCGGCGACGGTGGGACGGTCGTCCAGGAGACCCGACTCTGGAACCCGGACAGAGGCGTGACCACCCCCATGCGCGGCAAGGAGGAGGCCCACGACTACCGCTATTTTCCCGATCCAGACCTCCTGCCCATCGTGGTGGACGACGCCTGGATCCGGGAGATCGCGGCCGGACTGCCGGAATTGCCCGACGCCAGGGAAAAGCGCTTCGTGGAGGTGCTGGGACTCACGCCCTATGACGCCGGGGTTCTGACCGCCGAACGCGAACTGGCGGACTACTTCGAGGCCTGCCTCGAGGCCTATCCCCGGCCCAAGCCTGCGGCCAACTGGATCATGGGCCCCCTCCTGGGGCTGCTCAACAGCGAAGGCAAGGACATCGGGGCCTCCCCCATCGCCCCCGCCGACCTGGGTGCCCTCCTGAAGCTGGTGGACGACGGCACCCTGAGCGGCAAGATCGCCAAGACCGTTTTCGAAGAGATGGCCGCCACCGGCAGGCCGCCCGGACGGATCGTCGCTGAAAAACAGCTGGTGCAACTCTCGGACGGCGACGCCATCGAAGGGATTATCAACGACGTCCTCGCCGGTCATCCGGACGAGGTGGCGGCCTTCAGAGGCGGCAAGACCAAGCTGATGGGTTTTTTCGTGGGCGAGGTGATGCGGGCCACCAAAGGTAAGGCCAACCCGAAGATGGTCAACGAGATCCTGCGGCGGAAGCTCGGATAGCCGAAAGCCCGCCGACCCGGTCCCCGGGACAGCGCGAGAATCGGCGGCCGGGAATTCCAGAGGGGGGGAGGGACGTTGTACAGCCGGGCGATCATCGCGTGCTGCCCGGGGCATTAAAAAAGCCGGAGAAGCATATGGCTCCTCCGGCTTTGTTATTCCATCAGGAATGTTCTGGTGCGACCTTAGAAGGCCAGGGACAGACGGGCGCCCACTTCGTAGGGGTTCTCGTCGTTGTCGAGGTTCTCGGTGGTGGCGTCGCCCGCGAACAGGTAGGCGCCGACGAGATCCAGGTTCAGGTTCTCGACCACTTCATAGGTGATGACCAGGTCCACTTCCGTACCCAGCACGTCTTCCTCACCGCCGCCGGCAACCTCAATTTTTTCGGCCAGTGCGGCATACCAGACATCCAGCGCCACCTTCAGCTTGTCCATGGGTTTGACCGCGACGCCCAGATTGGCGGCCCACACGTTGGAGATGTTGTCGGCCGGGGCGTTGTTGGAGGTCGTGAAGTCGAAGATGCCGTAGCCCATGATTTCAGACCAGTAGTAGGAACGGCCCTGGGGCGGAGTGAACTGTTCGATGTCCTCGTCGTCGTCATCGTCGCCGGATGCGTAGAAGGCCCGACCGTGAACGTCGAACATGCCGACGTTGACATTGCCGCCGAGAGCCAGCAACCAGGCCTTGAAATCAAGGCTTTCGCCCGTCTGCAGGTCAACATCGCCACCCTGGTAGATACCGGTGAACCACGCGGCACCCATGTCGAAGTCGACATCGAGGTCAAGACCGGCGTACCACATATTCAGTTCCTCTGCCTCTGCGCCAAGCGCATTGGCCAATAAGGAATGGTTTCCAGCCCCAGTGCCGAACCATTCACTGGCGTCCTTGGAATAGATGTACATGAAGTAGGGGTTGACGTCGAACATGCCGCCAAGGGTAAATTTCGGGAAAATACCGAAATAGTCGGCGTCGAGATCGTTGGCGTCCTGAGCGTTATTGAAGCTGAGCTCGGTGCCTTCATAGGCCTTGACCCAGACGAAGGGAAGCTCGAAGGTCTCGCCCTTGTAGTTGACCATAACCCCGGAAAAGTCGTCGTCAAAGAGGAAGCCCCGGGCGAATACGGCGCCCTGGATACCGACCTTCCAGTTGACGGGACCGGTGTTGAAGTCGACATAGGAGTTCTTGATCTCGAACTCTTTACCGTCGGCGCCGATGTCGCCCAGCGGTCCGGTGCCCCAAATAGCATCCCACTCAAACTTGTTGACGAACTTCAGGTTTTCGTGAAAGATCGCCGTGTAGTAGAGCCGGGTACGGGTATCCACGCCGCTGAAGTCACCGGCTTCGGATTCATCCTCACCCGTGAAGTTCTGGGTGGTGTAGAACCGGGTCCGCCAGTAACCGCCGAACTCGCTCTCGATCGCCCAGGCAGGCATGGTGAACATCGCCACCAGTACCGCCGCCAAAGCCAGCATACCTAATTTTTTCATCTCGATTCCTCCTTAACCTAATTGAATCAACCTAATAAACCAACCTAATAATTATTCCCTGCCAAAAACAGATAAATGTCTCCGATGCACCTCCTTTTCATTCAGTTCATCATAAACATTCTCGCTCATCTGCTAACAGTCTCCCATGGACATGTCAAGTCTTTTCTAATGAAGAAACGCGTCCCCCGGAACATTTTTCAGCATGACGGTCCACCGGCGTCATGCCCCGGGAAACCCGGCATGCGGGAAAATCCCGGAACGCTGCCGTATTCCCCACCGGGAAGCCCCGTCCGACGCTCCGGAAACCCCTTGACCCCCGTCTCGATTCCATGAGATGAATCAACGAGGTGATATCGTCATCTCAACTTTCGACGTTCATCGGCCGGTGCCGGGAGGATACGGCCCGCGCCCCGCGCGGTTTCGTTCAAGTGCCGCTGAAGGGGCGCCCGCCGTATCCTCCCGGCACCTCTATCCGGTCAACATCATGAACGTCGAAAGTTGAATGTCAAAATACAGGCTGAAGACTGAAGGCTGAAGGGGAATAAGCGCACTCTTCATCGCAGACGCACCCCTTCAGCCTTCAGTCTTCAGCCTTCAGCCTCGAACCATATGTACGCACCCCAGGATCGCCCCATGTCCCCGACCCTCTATCTCGCGCCCCTCCGGGGGTTTACCAACGCGGTCTACCGCAACGTCTTCTCGCGTTTTTTCGACGGCTTCGACCTGGCGGTGGCGCCGTTCATTCC
>NZ_JBFXGG010000007.1:22771-60910 GCF_050178255.1 Desulfococcus sp.
CCCAGGATCGCCCCATGTCCCCGACCCTCTATCTCGCGCCCCTCCGGGGGTTTACCAACGCGGTCTACCGCAACGTCTTCTCGCGTTTTTTCGACGGCTTCGACCTGGCGGTGGCGCCGTTCATTCCCACCACCGAAAGCCGGCGCGTCCGGGACTGCCATATCCGGGACGTACTGCCGGAAAACAACCGGCACATGCCCGTCGTGCCCCAGCTCATCGGCAACGTCCCTGGGGATTTTCTCCGCATGGCGGAGCGGTTGTCGGGCCTGGGATATAGCGCCTTCAACTGGAACCTGGGCTGCCCCTTCCCCATGGTGGCCAAGAAATGCCGGGGATCGGGGATGCTGCCCCACCCGGACCGCATCGACGATTTTCTGGAGAAGGTCATGCCGAAGATCCCGGGCGAGCTCTCCGTCAAGGCGCGGCTGGGCCGCTATTCCAGGGAGGAGATCTTCCGGCTGATCCCCGTTTTCAACCGCTACCCCCTGAAGGAGGTGATCCTCCACCCGAGGACCGGCGTCCAGATGTACGGCGGCCGCCCCGACCTCGATACCTTCGGGATCTGCCTCGAAGCGCTCCGTCATCCCGTGGTCTACAACGGGGATATCCGCCGCCCGGCGGACTTCACGGCGCTGTCAGGGCAGTTCCCCGAAGTGGAGCGATGGATGATCGGCCGGGGGGCTTTGACGAATCCTTTTCTGCCGGGCGTCATCAAAACGGGGCAGGATGCCTTTTCCGACAGGATCGACCGTTTCAGACGCTTTCACGACGCGCTCTTCGACGCCTACCGGGAGGTCTTCAGCGGTCCGGCCCATCTCGTGGAGCGGATGAAAGGCTTCTGGGTCTACTTTTCCGAATCCTTCGAGGACAGCCCGCGGTTTCTCAAACAGATCCGCAAGCTCAGGAGCCCGGAGCGCTATATGGAGCGGACGGCACGCTTCTTCGAAAGCGAGGCGGTGTGGCGCGATGCCCCCTTCACTGCCTTCAAATGAGTGGATCGGGTTTATAAGGAGATCTCGACATGTCCAAGGAATCCATGGACCTTTTCGCCTACCGGGCCGATGCAGAATTCCAGGCCGACCGGCCCCTGGCGGAGCGGATGCGGCCCCGGGAGCTTTCGGCGTTCATCGGGCAGGCGGCGCTGACGGGCGAGGGATCCCTGATCCGCCACGCCATCGACAACGACCGGATATTCTCCATGATCCTGTGGGGACCGCCGGGATGCGGGAAGACGACCCTTGCGGGCATCATCACCGCCGGGACCCGGTGCCACGTCGTCCGGTTCTCGGCGGTGCTCTCCGGGGTCAAGGACATCCGGGCCGTCATCGAGGCGGCGGAAAAGCAGCGCCGGTTCCACCGGAAGCGGACCGTGCTCTTCGTCGATGAAATCCACCGGTTCAACAAAAGCCAGCAGGACGCCTTTCTGCACCACGTGGAACGCGGCCTCATCACCCTCATCGGCGCGACCACCGAGAACCCGTCCTTCGAGGTCATCGCCCCTCTCCTCTCCCGATGCCGGGTCATCCCCCTCGCCCCGCTCTCCGACGAAGCCCTGGCCGGCATCCTCCACCGGGCCGTCCGGGACGCGGAAAACGGACTCGGCCGCCTGAATCTGACCCTCAGCCCCGAGGCCGCCGAACACCTCATCCGTATCGCCGACGGAGACGCCCGATCGGTCCTCAACAATCTGGAGATCGCCGCCCACCTGGTCACGGCGGCCGGCAGGCGGAATATCGGGGTCGCCGACACCGAAAAGGCCCTCCAGAAAACCGCCCCGCGATACGACAAGTCCGGCGATGAACATTTCAACCTCATCTCCGCCTTTCACAAAAGCCTGAGGGGCGGCGACCCCGACGGGGCGCTCTACTGGCTCGCCCGGATGCTGGCAGGGGGAGAGGACCCGCTCTATGTGGGGCGCCGCATGGTCCGCTTCGCCTCGGAGGACGTGGGCATTGCCGACCCCTATGCCCTCAGGACGGCCCTCGACGCGGTGTCGGCCTATCGGTTTCTGGGCAGCCCCGAAGGGGACCTGGCCCTGGCCCAGGCCGCGGTCTACCTGGCCACGGCCCCCAAAAGCAACCGCGTCTACAGGGCCTTCAACACGGTCCGCGAGGTTGTCGAACAGACCGGGACCCTGCCGGTGCCCCTCCACATCCGCAACGCGCCGACCGCCTTGATGAAAAACATGGGATACGGCAAGGGCTATCGGTACGCCCACGATTATAAGGATGCCTATGTCCCCCAGGAATACCTGCCCGACCCGCTTCGGGGACGGCGTTTTTACACCCCTTCCGACCGGGGATACGAACAGACCGTCAAGGCGCGCCTCACAGAGTGGCGAAGCCGGATCGCCTCCCCCGGGAAAGGGACGTCTTGACGGATCGTTGGGAGGCGTATATTTTAGGCTGAAGACTGAAGGAGACAAGGCCGCCGGCGGCGGTGCCGCCTCTCAAGTCTTCCGTATTCAGTCCAACCCCTTGACGGGGCCTTCGGCCCTCATCCTTGCGCGGAGGAGGTTATGGACCCACCCCGAACCCGGAAAACCGAGGGCGACGGCCACCGGCTGGTGGTGCTCCCCTTCGGCAAATCGATCGAGATCGCCTACAAGAGCCTCAAGGTCCGTTTTTTCAGGTCCCTGATCACGACCGCGAGCCTCATGCTGGCCGTCTCCTTTCTGAGCTTCGTCAACGTGGGCAACGACATCGCCAACGGCCTGCTGTCCATGGACGATCCGACGCACCGCCAGGCCCTGATCCAGTCCGGATACGACCTGGGGGAGACCGACACCCGGGTGGATGAAAGCCCCAAGCAGCGATGGCTGGTCATTCTCAGTCTCATGGTCTGCGTGGTGGGCATCGTCAACGCCCAGCTGATGGCGGTCACCGAACGGTTTCGGGAGATCGGCACCATGAAATGCCTCGGGGCCCTCGATCGCTTCGTGCTGCGCCTGTTTTTACTGGAAGCCGCCATGCAGGGGTTCGCGGGTGCGGTGGTCGGCGCGGCCGTGGGGGCGCTTTTCGCCCTATTGAACGGTCTGCTTCGATTCGGAAGCCCCGCCCTCGCCGCCCTGCCCTGGCCCGACATCCTGACATCCCTTGGCCTCGCCGCGACGACGGGGTGCATCCTCAGCCTGGCGGGGGTCCTCTATCCGGCCCTGGTGGCCGCGAGGATGGCGCCGGTGGAAGCCATGCGGGTCGAGCAGTGACCGAAAGAGAGCCATATGATTGAAATCCACCACATCGTCCGGGTCGCCAACGTCACCAAAACCTTCCAGATGGGTAAAATGGCGCTGCAGGCCCTGAAAGGCATCACCCTGGAGATCGCCGCGGGCGACTACATCTCCATCATGGGTCCTTCGGGCTCGGGGAAAAGCACCCTCTTCAACATGATCGGCGGCCTGGACAAACCGTCCAGTGGGAAGGTCTTCATCGACGAGGTCGACATCGCCCAGCTGGACGCCTACGAACTGGCATGGCTCCGCTGCCGCAAGATCGGGTATATCTTCCAGACCTTCAACCTCATCCCGGTCATGACGGCGCTGGAAAACGTCACCCTGCCCATGACCTTCGCCGGGATGAACAACGATGCGGCGGTGGACAAGGGCATCCAGCTCCTCGAAATGGTGGGGCTGGGGGACCGGTTCCGCCACAAGCCCTCGGAGCTCTCGGGAGGCCAGCAGCAACGGGTGGCCGTGGCCCGGTCCCTGGCCAACGATCCGGCCATCATTCTGGCCGACGAGCCCACGGGCAACCTCGATCTGTCCACCGGCGAGGAGATCATCGCCCTCCTGAAGCGCCTGAGCGAAGAGACCCGGGTCACGGTCATATCGGCCACCCACGACTTCAAGATGCTCAACGTATCGGATCAGGTGATCTGGATCCGGGACGGCCTGGTGGAAAAAATCGAGAACCGCGAGGATCTCTCCATATCCGTCGGCCGAATCGGCGAACGGGAGGAGACCCCTTGAGGCCCCTCAAGTCGATCCGACGGGGAGCGATCATCCTCCTCCTGACGGCGCTCTGGACGAGCCCGGCCCTGGGCGCCAACCCGGTGCCGCCCGGAGAAGCGGACCTCCGCAAGACCGTCGACGCCCTGGCCGCCCCGGCGGATCGAAGCACCGGCACCCCCGGGTGCAGGCAGGCGGCCGATTATATCGCAGATGCCTTTTCGGCCATGGGCGTGACGGGGGTCGACCGGTTCCCCTTTTCCCTGCCCATCCGGCGCCACGGCGGAAGCACCCTTACCGCATCGGGCCGGATCGTCGATCTGTTGCCCATGCGGACCAACGCCGTCACCCCCGAGGCCCTCCCTCCGGAGGGCATCACGGGTCCCCTCCATTACGTGGGACAGGGAAACCTGTCGGACTTCAACGGCAAAAAGATCGCGGGCAGCATCCTGCTCATGGACCTGGATTCCGGCAAAAACTGGCTCCGGGCCGCTGAATTCGGCGCCAGAGCACTGATCTACGTGGAGCGCGGCACCCCATCCCGAATCCACTTCGAAGACAAGGCGGAGCTTTCCCCCGTTCTCTTTCCCCGCTTCTGGATGCCCCTGGACCAGGCCCGGGATCTCTTCGGCGACTTCGAATCGGCGCCGGGAGGCACCGTGTCGGACCGGGTCGTCCTGACCACCAGCGTTCGATGGACGGAGACGGAGGCCGAGAACGTCTACGGCATCATCCCGGGAGCCGACCCCGATCTCTCGGAGGAGCTGATCATCGTGGAGGCCTTCTACGACAGCACCGCCGACGTCTTCACCCGGGCTCCGGGGGCGGACGAGGCCCTCGGTGCGGCGTCGCTCATCGCCCTGGCCCGCCATCTCACGGCCCATCCGCCGGCCCGGTCGGTGCTCCTGGCCGCCACCAGCGGCCATGCCCAGAGCCTCGCCGGCATGCGGGAGATGATCTGGAGCATCCGAACCCCCACCAAGGAAATCCGTAAGGAGGAAAAACGGCTGAAAAGCCTCCGCGAGGAATGCCGGACGATGCTCAACATCCTCACGGGATTTGCCGAGGGCGATGCCGGGGGGCCGGCGCTTCAGGCAGCCCTGGAAGACCGGATCAAGACCGAGGTGGACGCCCTCTCCCGAAGATTGATGGCGCTGCGCATGGCTGAGAAGGAAGACCAGGATGCCGCGGCCATTAAAACCTTGGCCGAAGAACGGATGCTGCTCCGCCGTCTGGGGTGGCGATCCCGGTTCACGGACCTGCCGGAAGCGGAGCGGGTCCTGTTGGCCGGAATCATCCCGCCGACCGTCCGGGATTTCGAGCGCATCCTCGAGGACACCGGGAACCAGCTTCACCGCCTTGCCGCCCAGAAGCGCTTCCGGGGCGTCGTCAAGGCGCGGGACCTGGCCGCGGTCGTCTCCCTCCACCTGTCGAGCCACGGCAACGGCATCGGCGCCTTCAACTATGGATGGCTCTACGACATCAAACCCCAGATCAACCGTATCGGCCCTTATGTCGCCGTCGAAGAGATTCTCCGTCGAGCCGCCGAAACCGGGGACACCGGGATGGCGGCCTACCGGGACACCCTGCGACCGAGCGCCCTCCGGTCGTGGCAGAGCTATTTCGCGGACCGTCCCCCCCTGGGCGGCGAGGTCGCCGCCCTGGCGGGGTATATCGGGCTGACACTGGCCACCGTCAACGACGCCCGGGTGTTGTGGGGAACGCCCCACGACCGCCCGTCGGCCGTCGATGCGGCCTACGCCGAACGCCAGGCCCGACGGGTCATCAGCCTCATCGACGCCCTGGCCCATTCGCCGGAATCCTACAGCGGGGAGCTGCCCCGCGACGGATTCGCCACCGTGACGGGCCGGGCCAAGCGCCTCCGCCACGGCGAGCTCTTTCCCGATCAGACGGCCGACAAGACGGTGGTCATGGCGTTTCAGGGCAGCGCCCGCCATTACGCCATGACCGACGAGAGGGGCATATTCCGACTCAAGGGCGTCGCCGACAAGAAGCTGATGCTGGACAAGGTCATTATCGAGGCCTACCGCTTCGATGCCGATACCGGAGAGGTCGTCTGGGCCGTAGACAAGAATCAGACGGGGAAGTCGGCCTACCGGCTCAAGATGCAGCGGCAGAACATGGAGACGGACCTGGTCATGTTCACCGCCCGGCAAACCACCCTCTTCAACCTGCTGGAGCCCCGGAACTTCCGGTACATGACCAAGATCCAGATCATCGACGGCAGGCGGGAAGCCCTCCCCCTCCGGTACTGGTACAGCCGGATCGATACCCGCTCCTCGACCATCGCATCGGTCTATCTGGAACCCGGCAGCTACATGAAGCTGACCCTCTCGGATTCGGTCCTGAGCAAAAAGATGCTCCTGCTGAATGCCGACGAGGAGAACCCCCAGGGCACGGGATATCGCATCGACGACTGGCCCGTTGTTCACTATACCGGTTTCAGGGCCGCACGGGACATGTGGGCGCTCCTCACCCCCCGCATCCGGAATCTCGAGGCCCACGGCATCCACGACCAGAAGATCGGCGAGCTGATGCAGGCGGGAACCGATGCACTGGCGCAGGCCGAAACCGCGCTGAAAAAGCAACGGTACGACCGCTTCAGCGAAGCGGCTCTGACCGCATGGGCTCTGGCGGACCGGGTGTACAACCAGGTGGAGAAGACCCAGAAAGACGTCCTTTTCGGGGTACTGTTCTACATTGCCCTCTTCGTTCCGTTCGCCTTCTGTGCCGAACGTCTGCTGTTCGCCTTCCGCAACATCCACAAGCGGATCATCGCCTTTCTGGCGATCCTGCTGCTGCTCATCGCCGTCATCTATCAGGTCCATCCGGCCTTTGAGCTGGCCTACAGCCCCACGGTGGTCATCCTGGCCTTTTTCATCATGGGGCTTTCTCTCATGGTGACGCTCATCATCTTCTTCCGGTTCGAGCAGGAAATGGTCCTGCTGCAGCGGCGGGCCACACAGATGCGGGCCGAAGAGATCAGCCGGTGGAAGGCGTTCACGGCGGCATTTTTCCTTGGGGTGGGCAACCTGAAACGACGCCGCATCCGGACCGGGCTCACCTGCGTCACCCTCATCATCCTGACCTTCACCATCATGAGCTTCACGTCGGTCAAGTCGACCCGCCGCCACACCCGGATCCTTTTCCAGGAGAGCGTCCCCTACCCGGGGTTTCTGATCAAAACCTTCAACTGGCAGGATCTTCCCAAGGAAGCTCTGGGCACGTTGACAAACGCCTTTCACGGCAAGGCGACGACGGCGCCTCGCGTCTTCCTGGAGGATGCGGACAGGACCCGCGCCATTCCCATCCCCATCCAATACGGGGACAGGACCTTCGAAGCGCGGGCCATGATGGGGCTTTCCCATCGCGAGCCCGGGGTCACGGGCCTGGATCGGATTCTTACCGCCGGACGATGGTTTTCCCGGGACGACGAGCGGGCCGTTCTCCTGCCCGACCGGATCGCCCAATCCCTCGGCATTACGGCCGACCCTTTTCCCGAAAACGTCCGGGTCTCCCTGTGGGGGGTCCCTTTTCGCGTTGCGGGCGTTTTTTCGTCGGAACGATACGAGGCACACCCCGATCTGGACGGGGAGATCCTGACTCCGGTCACCTTTCCCGCCGAAATCTCTACGGAAATGACCGAGGTGGAGATGGACGCCATGGAGTCCGGCGAGGATGTTCAATCCTTCCAGAGCCGATATCATCACATCCCGGCCAACCTCACGGTGATCGTGCCGGCGGACTTTCTAATGGCCAGGGGCGGCGCCCTCAAGGGGCTTGCCGTGCGCCCCGACAACCCGGAGACCATTCCGGAGACGGCCCGTCGGCTCTCGGACCGCTTCGGCCTGCCCCTCTTCACCGGGGAGCCCCAGGGGACCTTCATGCATCAAGCCGGCGACACCCTCGACTACAGCGGGGTCCCCAACATCCTGATCCCCCTTGTCATCTCCATTCTTATCGTCCTCAACACCATGATCGGCAGCGTCTACGAACGAAAACGGGAGATCGCCGTCTACACCTCGGTGGGTCTGGCGCCGTCCCACGTCGCCTTCCTCTTCATCGCGGAAGCCATGGCCTTCGCCGTTCTGAGCGTCGTTCTGGGCTACCTCCTGGCCCAGGTGTCGGCCGGACTCTTCGCCGGCACAGCCCTCTGGTCCGGCATCACCGTCAACTATTCCTCCCTGGCGGGGGTCGCCTCCATGATCCTGGTGATGCTGGTGGTCCTCATCTCCGTGGTTTATCCCGCCCGCATGGCGGCCGATATCGCCATACCCGACGTCAACCGCTCCTGGTCCCTGCCCGACGTCAACGACAACAAGATCGCGCTCAGCCTCCCCTTTCTCGTAAAATACCATGAGCACGACAGCATTGCGGGGTATCTGGCCGGCTATTTCAGGGGGCATCAGGATGTCTCCCACGGCATCTTCTCCACCGACGAAATCATCGTCGCGCCGGCGCCTGGGAACATCGATCTGGACGGCCGCGCGTGCATTCAGCTCAAGGCCCGGGTCTGGCTGGCGCCCTTCGATTTCGGGATCATGCAGCAGATCCAGCTCGTCTTCTGCCCTTCCGAGGAAAACGAGGGGTTTCTGGAAATTCACGTGACGATGATCCGTGAAACCGGGGAGGCCAACGCCTGGAAGCGGGCCAACAAGGCCTTCATCAACGCCCTTCGCAAACAGCTCCTGATCTGGCGCTCCCTGGACGACGAGACACGGAATGAATACGTGATTTTCAAAGGCCGACCCCAGGACGAACAAGTTTTTGCAGATTTCCCTTGAAAGATTGCAACCCAGGGATTAAGTTACAGCGGATGTCGTCCGCGCGTCGAACGCCGCCGGCACTCTCTCCCCGGCAGCCGATGCACCGGAATTCGACGCGCGATGACACGGATTCTCTTTCGCATTGTCGTGACGCCCGTCCAAATCCCTCCGCGACACGAAATCCGAAATCGTGTCCGCCGCCGACATAAACAACCCATAAAATTCTTCATCTGAAAGGAAGATGTCATGAACGTATCCAAAAGAGTGATGACGGTAGTCATGGCGGGGCTGCTATTGATGCCCGCAGCAACCGTTTTTGCCGAAAGCGGACCCCAAAAGACGGCCGCACCCGCCGTCAAAGCCGATGAAAAACCCCGGAACCCCGTCGCCGCCGTCGTCAACGGCAAGGAGATCAGCCGTGACGCCCTGAACCGGGAACTCACCCTGGTCACCCATCGCCTCGCCGGTCAGGGACAGAACATCGACAAGGATCAACTCGAGAAGATCGAAGGCAACGTCCTGAACAACATGATCGACCGGGAACTGCTGTATCAGGATGCCCTGAAGAACGGCATCAAGCCCGATGACAAGGCGGTCGACACCCAGATGGACACGATGAAGAGCAACTTCCCGGGAGACGCCGAATACCGGCAGGCCCTCGAGATGATGAAGACCACCGAGGCCGACCTCAGGACCAACATCGCCCAGAGCATGGTCATCCAGCAGCTCATCGAATCCAGAATCGCACCCGGAATCGAGATCACCGACGCTCAGAGCAAGTCATTTTACGACACGAACCCCCAATTCTTCAAAAAGCCCGAACAGATCAAGGCCAGCCATATCCTGATCAAGGCCGACGCCTCGGCCGGTGAAGCGGACAAGGCCGCCGCACGAAAGAAGATCGAGGAGATTCAGGACAAGCTCAAGAAGGGCGAAAAATTCGACGCGCTGGCCAAACAATATTCCGAAGACCCGAGCAGCGCTCAGGGCGGGGACCTGGGCTATTTTTCCCGCGGGCAGATGGTCAAACCTTTCGAAGAAACCGCTTTCGCCATGAAAAAGGGCGACGTGAGCGACATCGTCGTGACCCAGTTCGGCTATCACCTGATTCAGGTGATGGACAAAAAGCCGGAATCGACCACCGCCTATGATGAAGCCAAGCCCCGAATCGGCGAGCACCTGAAACGCGAAAAGATGATCGAGGCGATCAACGTCTATATCGAGAAGCTCAAGGCCGACGCCAAGATTGAAATCCTCCCGTAACCCCGACCCGCTGTGCAACCATCGAACCACCGGAGGAAGACGCGGCGGGACCCCGTCCCGCCGACCGTCATTCCGGATCCCGCCGCCCCGGACAGAAGACGCCGTTCCAACGACCTCACCACCGCTCCGATCCCGCAGCTGATTCGAAGGATTACGATTCCGGTCAGCATCGGCCTTTTTTTCAACACCATGTACAATGTGGTGGACACCTATTTCGGAGGCCTCATCTCGACGACGGCCCTGGCGGCCATGTCCCTTTCCCTGCCGGTCTTCTTCATCATCATCTCCATCGGCAGCGGCATCGCCACCGGCGCCACGGCCCTTATCGGCAACGCCCTGGGCGGGGAGAACCCCGGGACGGCCCGCCGCTTCGCCTTTCAGGGCATCGCCTTCGGCGTCCTTATCTCCGTCGCCCTGGCGTTTATCGGAAAGGCCTCGGCCCCGCTTCTCTTTCGGCTCCTGGGGGCCGACGAGGCCTATCTGTCCATCTGTCTCACCTACATGGACATCCTGTTCAACGGGACGGTCTTCTTCATCCTCATCCAGATGCTGAACGCCGTTTTGAACGCCGTGGGCAACACCCGGATCTACCGCAACTTCCTCATCGCCGGGTTCTTCCTGAACGTACTCCTGGACCCGTGGTTCATTTTCGGGGGTTGGGGCGTGCCGGCCATGGGGGTCGCCGGCATTGCCCTGGCCACCGTGCTGGTTCAGGTGACGGGGTGCGTCTATCTGGGGATTCACGTCCGCCGGACCGGACTTCTGGACGGCGGCACCATTCGGGAGCTACTGCCCCGGGCCGCGCCTTTCGCCGAAATCGCCCGCCATGGATTTCCGGCCGGCCTCAACATCCTGACCATCGCCATAGGAGTCTTCGTCATCACCTATTTTATCAGCGGTTTCGGGCAGACGGCGGTGGCCGCCTACGGAGTGGGCATGCGCGTGGAACAGATCCTTCTTCTGCCCGCCATCGGCCTCAATACCGCCACCCTCACCCTCATCGCCCAGAATCACGGTGCACGCCGATTCGACCGTATCCGGGAGACCCTCCGGAAATGTCTGACCTACGGCACGGTCACGGCATCCTGCGGCGGCATCACCCTCTTTCTCCTGGCGGAACGGTTCATGACGCTGTTTTCGAAAGACCCCGACGTCGTCGCCGTCGGCACGACCTACCTGAAAATCGAGGCACTGGTCCTCACGGCCTACGTGATCCTCTTCGTCTGCGTCGCGGCCCTGCAGGGGATCAAACAGCCCATGTTCGCGGTGGTTATCGGGCTGTTCCGTCAGATCGTCGCCCCATTTGCCGTGTTTTATACTCTCACCCGCATCCAGGACGTCGGCCTTTTGGGCATATGGTGGGGCATCTGCGCCATTACCTGGACCGCCGCCGCCATCGCCTTTGTCTACGCCCGACGCCGTATCGACGCCATCATGCCGGAATAAAATCTGTTTTCGTTTCGGATGGAGAATGGTACAGTAACATCCATGAGCGCCCATCAACACGACCACGAGACGATCCGGCTTCGAGCCCTTATCCTGGGAATTGTCCTGGCGACGGCGATGTGTGCCCTGACCCCTTACAACAATGCCTACAAACAGGCCACTCCGCTGGGCGGCGGCCACTTTCCCCTGGCACCCTTCTTTATTCTGGTCTGGCTCACAGTGCTCACCGCCCTTGCGGGGAGGGTCTTCAAACGCGCCTTATTCACGGGAAAGGAGCTCGTGATCGTCTGGATGCTCATGTTTCTGGTGTCGGGCATCGCCTACACCGGCCTGGTCCGGACCTTTTTCATCAACCTCACCGCCCCCTACCATTTCGCCACCGTGGGCAACGCCTGGAAGGAGGTGCTCCATCCGATCCTTCCCCGGGCCTGGTACCCCAACGACGCCGAAGCCGTCGAGCGTCTCTACAACGGGCTCCCCGACGGTCGCCGGATGGGATGGTGGACCCTGGTCACCCACATCCCCTGGCGCGCCTGGATCGGCCCCCTCATGGTCTGGGGAGGATTCATCCTGCTCTGCTACGGCGTCATGATCTGCCTGGTCAATCTCTTCAGCCGCCAGTGGATCTACAACGAACGGATGAACTTCCCCCTCCTCCGGGTCCCCCAATTGCTGGCGGACGCCCTGGACCAGGGCCGGACGGGAGCGTTCTTCGGGAACCGTTTTCTCGCGGCCGGCCTCTTCGTTCCCATTTTTCTCCACACCGTCAACGGGCTCAATTTCTACTTCCCGGAGGTGCCCCAGATCCCAACCCTCATCCTGGCAGGGCCCTATTTTCCGCAGTACGGCCTCTTTTCGGGATTTCACAAGCTGAAAATCTACATCTACCCGGCCTTCATCGGCTTCGCGTTTCTCACGACCCGACAGATCTCCTTCTCGTTCTGGTTCTTTTTCATTGCAGGCGGCCTCATCATGGGGCTCCTGGCCGTCCTGGGCTACAACATCCCCGATGCGGCCCTGGGCGTCACCTTCGGTCCGACCCTCACCCGACCCGAGGAGACCCAGATGATCGGCGCCTACGGGGTTTTCTTTCTTTTCATTTTATGGCTGTCGCGGTACCACCTGCGGGAAATTTTCCAGACGGCCGTCGGCCGGCGCCCGGCACCGACGCCGGTAACGGAATGGTTCTCCATCCGGACCGCTTTCTGGGGGAGCGTCGCCGGCATCTCGGGCATCATTCTCTGGTGTTGGATTTTCAGGATGCCCTTCATGGTGTCGGTTCTGGTCGTCGGGGCCTTTTTCATGGTCATGCTGGTGGCCAGTCGCGTCATCTGCCAGGGAGGCATCGCCTACTTCACCCTCACCGTCGCCCCCATCGACGGCCTCCTGGCACTGTTCGGCCCCAAATTTTTCACTCAGGTCGGTCTCCTGGGATCGGCGGTGATGCAGAAGGTCCTTTTCGTGGATCTTCGGGAGTCCCTTATGCCGTCCCTGGTCCATTCGAGCAGTCTGACCCAACGGACGACCAACCGCCGGACGATCTTTCTGGCCATGCTGATCACCCTCCTGCTGGCCGTCACGGTTTCCTTTGTGGCCATGCTGGCCCTGTGTTATAAATTCGGCGCACGGGAGTTGCAGATGGACTGGACCGTTCAGACCACCACCACCGTCTACGCCAACGTCCAGCGGCTCATCGAAGCGCCGCCTCAAAACACCGACTGGGTGCGTCTCTTCGCGGCCGCTGGAGCCGTCGTCATGCTGGTTCTGGTGCTCTGCTATCACCGGTTCCCCTGGTGGCCGATCCACCCCATCGGATACCTGACCACCTACAGCTCGGCCATGCGAATCCTCTGGGTCAGCTTTTTTATCGGGTGGCTGGCCAACAGCCTCTGCATGCGGTACGGAGGGGTGGCGCTGTTCAAACAGCTGCGATACTTTTTTATCGGCCTCATCATCGGCGACTTTCTGATGGGCGGCACCTGGGCGGTGATCGGCCTTTTCGGCGATGCGAGTTATCAGGTGCTGCCCGACTGACGCCGGGTCCGTCACACGGAAACGGACCGCACCACGGAGGCAGGGGAGCGTCGTAACGGATAAAACGGATGAAGATGACAAGGACCCCATGAGCATCCAAATTCACCACTGATGTACGAAGACAAGGAACTTCAGGAATACCGGGATCTGCTGCCTCAGCCGACCCATTTCGAAGAGGGGTTCGACTGGAAGACCATCGTGGGTGCCGTTTTTATCGGCTTTCTCATGATGCCGGGAAGCATGTACCTGCAGCTCGTCATCGGCACGGGCATCGGGCCGGCGGCCCGCTGGGTGACCATCATCCTGTTTGCCGAAATCGCCAAGCGCTCCTACACCGAGCTGAAGCAGCAGGAAATCTTCCTGCTGTATTACATGGCCGGGGCGGCCCTCGCCTCCCCTTTCCAGGGCCTTCTGTGGAACCAATACCTCGTCCAGTCCGACGCCGCCCGGATGTTGGGGCTCACGGAGTTCATTCCGACATGGGTGGCCCCGCCTGGGGACGCCGCGTCCATGGTGGAGCGGACCTTTTTCCATCGGGACTGGCTGATCCCCATCCTCCTGCTGGTGGGCTCCCAGATCATTCAGCGCGTCGACCATTTCGGTCTCGGCTACGCCCTCTACCGGATCACCTCCGACGTGGAAAAGCTGCCCTTCCCCATGGCCCCCGTCGGCGCCCTGGGCACCATGGCCCTGGCCGAATCCACCGAAGACAAACAAAGAAGCTGGAAATGGCGGGTCTTTTCCATCGGGGGCGTCATCGGACTGGCCTTCGGCGCCGTCTATGTCCTGCTTCCCACGGTGTCGGGGCTCCTCTTCACCGAATCGATCCGTCTCATCCCCATCCCCTGGGTGGAGCTGACCCGGCACACCGAGGAAATCCTGCCGGCCGTGGCCACCGGCATCCAGCTCGACCTCGGCCTGATCTTCATCGGCATGGTTCTGCCTTTCTGGGCCGTCATCGGCGGTCTGGTGGGCCTTCTCATTACGGTGATCGCCAACCCATTTCTTTATGAATACGGGATCCTGACGCGCTGGCACCCCGGGATGGGAACCGTCGATACGGTCTTTGCCAACAACTTCGACTTCTACATGAGCTTCGGCATCGGTCTGGGTCTCTCCATCGCCTTCGTGGGCATCTGGCATGTCGTCAAATCCTTTGGAAAGACCGACGGACGCGGCAGCTTCAGGAATCTTTTTCACCCGCCGCCGGGCCGGGGCGACTTCAATTTCTGGATCTCCATCGCCATCTATGTCTTCTCCACCACGGCCTACGTGCTGCTCTGCGTGTGGCTGGTGCCCAATTTCCCCTGGATCTTCTTCATTGTCTATGGATTTCTCTACACGCCCGTGGTCTCGTATATCACGGCGCGGATGGAAGGCATCGCGGGGCAATTCATCAGCCTCCCCCTGGTCAGGGAGGCCTCCTTCATCGCCGGGGCCAAGTATTTCGGCTATCAGGGCATCGAAATCTGGTACGCCCCCATCCCCATCCACAATTACGGCAAGACCACCGTGGATTTCCGGGAGATCGAGCTGACGGGCACCAGCATTCGGGGCATCATCAAAGCCGAGATCGTGGTATTCCCGGTGGTGATGATCGCAAGCCTCCTCTTTTCGCAGTTCATCTGGCAGCTCGCCCCCATCCCGTCCAGCAGCTACCCTTACGCCCAGGAACTCTGGCACCTTCAGGCCCTCAACACACTCCTGATGCAGACATCCACCCTCGAGGGCAACTCGGCGTTCTTCCAGGCCCTGAGCGTCGTCTACGTTCTGACGGGGATGGGATTCGGCGTCGTCACCTATATGATCCTGGCCTTTTTCGGCCTGCCGGTAATGCTGGTATACGGGGTGGTGCGGGGTCTGGGACAGAGTACGCCCCACGGCATGATCCTCGAAGTCCTCGGGGCCTTTCTGGGAAGATTCTTCTTCCTGAAACGTTACGGGGCCATGTGGCGCCAGTATGCCCCGGTCCTTCTGGCGGGGTTTTCCTGCGGCATGGGACTGATGGGAATGTTCGCCATGGGATTCACGCTGATCCTCAAATCTCTGGGACGCCTGGCCTACTGACGGGCTCAGGAGCATCGACATGCCGTCAAGCCGAAATTTCAAGACAACGTCTCCCCTTTTGGGAGACATTCAAAAGGAAAGACCGATGATACACATGCTGGCGCGCATCATCGCCGGGGTCGCCCTGACGACGGCCGGATTTCTCGGAACCCCTGACGCCGCAGCCGTCGAAGGCGATATTCTGTGGCAGTTCCAGCGGGGAATCCGCATCGAGGCCTCACCGGTGATCTGCGGAACGGGAATCGTCTGCATCGGATCGGACGACGATCGGGTCTATGCCGTCGATGCGGACGGTGTGGAAATATGGCAGTTCGCGACCCAGGGCGACATCGTCGCCTCTCCGGCGGTGGGGGCCGACGGCACCCTCTACGCCGGCTCGACGGACGGATCCCTCTATGCCCTTGACAGGGACGGAAGGCTGAAATGGCGGTATGAGACCGGCAGCGCCATTTTTGCCGGCCCTGCCATCGCCCCCGACGGCGTCGTCATCCTGGGAACCGACGACGCCGCAATCCACGCCGTCGAAGACAACGGCACCGAAGCGGTGCTGCGTTGGCGTCTCCGGATCCAGGGCCCGGTCCGATCGTCGCCGGCGGTGAATGCGGCCGGCACCCTGTACGTGGGGTCCGACGACGACCATCTCTATGCCGTCACCGCCGACGGGACCGTGAAATGGCGATTCCCAACCGGCGGCGATGTCCGCTCTTCGCCTGCCGTCGGCCCCGACGACACCGTATACGTGGGCTCCGACGACGGTCATCTTTACGCCCTTACCGACGCCGAAGGGGAAGGCCGCCTGAAATGGCGCTTCGAGACCGGGGGACCGGTGCAGTCCTCGCCGGTCATCGACAATGACGGCCGGGTGGTTGTGGGGTCCGACGACGGCGTTCTTTATGCGCTTAGAGACGAGGAGACCCGGGGGGTTCCGGAGTGGACGTTCCAGACCTTCGGCCCCGTTCGGTCGACGCCGGTCGTGGGGGCCGACGAAGGGATCTATGTGGGTTCTCTCGACGGCATCCTTTACGGGCTCGGTGCGGACGGCATCGAACGCTGGTCGGTGCGGCTGGGTGAAATGCGCGCCTCACCGGTTATCGCCGCAAACGGAGCCCTCTATGTCGGCACCCAGGCGTCCTTCAGCACCGGCGTGTTTCAGAACGGTCGCCTCTTCGCCGTCGAAACCGGCACCGAGGGCATCCTTCACGGCGCCCCCTGGCCGATGTTCCGCCACGATGTCCGCCACACCGGCCGCAACACCCCCAATCAGCCGCCTCTGGCCGACGCCGGCGGCGACCGGAACGTTGACGGCGACGGGCAGGTCACCCTGGACGGGTCCCAGTCAACGGATCCGGATTACGGCATCGCCGCCTTCAGCTGGCGCCAGACCGGAGGCGAACCGGTTACCCTCACCGGCGAAACCGACGTCCGGATGCGTTTTGTCGCCCCCGACATCGATACGACGACCCCCCTGACCTTCGAACTCACCGTTACGGACAACGGCGGACTCACGGACACGGACACGGCATCGGTCTCCGTCAGAAAAGAGGCGGACGATTTCTGCTTCATCCGGTCGGCGGCGGCAGGATTTTTACCATATATTCATTGACATGCCTTTCCGACAATTTTATAGGCTCTAGCACAGCACTTCAGAAAACATGGCGCCTTTGCCCCATGATCACACAGAGAGATTTGGAGAACCGTAATGTCAGACAATTTTGAAAATGATTACACCGAAGACGGAGAAGAAAGCTTTGCCGACATGTTTGCATCCTTCGACGCCGACGCCGGAGAGGACCTTCAGGTGGGCGACAAGGTGAAAGCGGAGATCATCGCCATCGGCATGGACACCGTATTCGTCAATACCGGCGCCAAAATCGACGGCGCCGTGGACAAAACCGAGCTTCTCGATGAAAACGGCGAGTTCCCTTACGGCATCGGCGACATTCTGGAGCTTTACGTGGTCGCTTTCGATGAAAACGAAATGCGCCTCTCCAAGGCCTTTTCCGGCATCGGGAGCCTGAACCTTCTTCAGGATGCCTTCGCGGGAAAGGTCCCGGTGGAGGGTAAGGTGAAGGCGCCGTGCAAGGGCGGTTTCAACGTGACGATCATGGGACGCCGCGCGTTTTGTCCCGTCAGCCAGATCGACACCCGATATGTCGAAAACCCCGAGGATTATGTTGGAGAGACATTCCTCTTTACCATCACCCGCCTCGAGGAGAACGGCAGAAATATCGTGATTTCCAGGCGGCGGCTTCTCGAGGAGGAGCAGGAGAAAGCCAAAAAGGCCTTTATGGAGACCATCGGCGTGGGCAGCATCCTGGAGGGCCGCGTGGCCAACATGATGCCCTACGGCGCTTTCGTCGAGCTTTTCCCCGGCGTGGAAGGGATGATTCACGTCTCGGAATTGGGGTGGTCCCGCGTCGACACCCCTGAGGCGGTGCTCAAAAAAGGGGATCCGGTCACCGTCAAGGTCATCGGCATGGAGGAAGGCAAGAAGAAGGGTCAGGTCAAGATCGCGCTTTCCATCAAACAGATTTCAGGCGACCCCTGGGAAACCGAAGCCCCCGGGTTCAAGGCCGGCGACAGGATCCAGGGTCGGGTCACCCGGCTCATGGGGTTCGGGGCCTTCGTGGAGATCGCCCCCGGTATAGAAGGCCTGGTCCATATCAGCGAGATGAGCTACACCCGTCGCGTGACGCGCCCCGACGACGTGGTCGCCTCCGGGGAGACCGTCGACGTCGTGATCAAGGACGTCGATCTGGAAAACCGGCGGATATCCCTCTCCATCCGGGACGCCCAAGGGGATCCGTGGGCGGACATCGACGAAAAATATACTCCGGGGCGGCAGGCCGAGGGCACCGTGGAGAAAAAGGAAAAATTCGGATACTTCGTCAACATCGCCCCCGGCGTGACGGGCCTCATGCCCCGCTCCAAAATCAGCCAGTCCGCCAAGGCCGCGGAGATCGACCGCCTGAAGGTGGGAGATCCCATCAGCGTCGTCATCGAGGAGGTCCAGCCGGATACGCGACGGCTCACCCTGGCGCCCGTGGGCGGCGAGGGCACGGGGGAGTGGAAAACCTACGCGAAGCCCCAGGCCGCTGCCCTGGGCACCCTCGGCGAAAAACTGAAGGAAGCCATGAAATCCCAAAAAAAATGACCGGATGATCAGGGGGCTCCGTCAGGAGTCCCCCCGCAACCGAACCTATCCCGAAGGGCGACCTTCCGACAATCGGATGTTCCTAAGCCGTGTCGGTTTCGAAATCGACGGCCGCGATCTGTTCCGTCGCCGCCAGAATTTTCTGGAGGACGGCCTGATGGCTCGGATGTTCGGAATACCGTTTCAGCGCGTCGAGATCATCGAAAAGCGATACCAGGGCAAAATCGTAGGACCGGGGCGAGCGCATCACGTCCCGGCCGAAATCGTAATACCGGATCTCTGGAATCACACCCGGCAGGGCCGCCAGCCCCGCCTCGATTTCCGCAATCGCCCCTTGGGCGACGTCCGTTTTGAATTTCAAAAAAACCAGATGCCGGATCATGGAATCCTCCTTTTGGATTGAAAGACCTTTGGGAAGCCGTGGTCAGAACTTCTTTATGTCTTACCGTCTCATCTTGATGTAGCGGGTTCCGCGGGCGATGCCGAGACTTTCGGCGGCATGACGGAAACCTCACAGCCGTTCGATCACGGCGTCTCCAAAGGCATCGGTGCCGACGGCAGTCGTTTGTTCCCCCGCGATATCCCGGGTCCGGATACCGGCATCGAGGGTGTCGGCCACGGCCTTTTCGACGGCGGCCGCTGCGGTTTCTTCGCCCAGGCTGTATTTCAGCATCATGGCGGCCGACAGAATCTGGGCCACGGGGTTGGCGACACCCCGGCCGGCGATGTCGGGAGCCGATCCGCCGGCGGGCTCGTAAAGACCGAAGCGGGACTCGTTGAGGCTCGCCGAAGCCAGAAGGCCCATGGAACCCGTCAGCATGGCACACTCATCGGAGATGATGTCGCCGAACATGTTGCCGCAGAGCAGGACGTCGAACTGATGGGGGTCCCGGATCAGCTGCATGGCGGCGTTGTCGATGTAGATATGGTTCAGGGCCACGTCCGGATATTCCCGGGCCACGTCCGTCACCACCTCCCGCCAGAAGACCATGGACTCGAGCACGTTGGCCTTGTCCACCGAGGTCACCTTTCGTTTCCGCACCCGCGCAATCTCGAAGGCCTTCCGGGCGATGCGCTCGATCTCCCGCCGGGTGTAGGATTTCGTATCGTAGGCCCGCTCATCCGGACCTTTTCCCTCCCGTCCCCTGGGCGTACCGAAATAGATGCCCGAGGTGAGTTCCCGAACGCACATGATATCGAACCCTTTTCCCACGATGTCGGGCCTGAGGGGAGAGCCCGACGCCAGGGAGGGAAAAACCCGGGCCGGACGGAGATTGCAGAAGAGGTTGAAATGCTTTCGCAGGGGCAGGAGGGCGGCTCTTTCAGGCTGCCTTTCCGGCGGCAGCGTCTCCCATTTCGGACCGCCGACGGAACCGAAGAGGACGGCGTCGGCGGCCTCGCAGAGGGCGAGGGTGGCCGCCGGGAGGGCGCTGCCGTGCCGGTCGATGGCGCACCCGCCCACGTCGGCTTCTTCATAGACCAGCTCCAGCCCGAACTTCTTCTCGACCGCGCCGAGAACCTTGAGGGCCGCCTTCATCACTTCCGGACCGATTCCGTCTCCGGGCAAAACGGCTATTTTTTTCATGGAGTTCCTATTGTCAAGGTTTAAAATGGAAATGACCTTACCTTATCTTGAACGGTCTTGCAACAGGCGAAGCCGGCGGCGTTTCCACGCAGGTGCGGCCTCACTTCCCTCCGGCGGATGACGATCATCGGCGAACGCCGGGGCCGTCTCAGTGCAACGACCGATTCCCGGCCACCCGATTTCTCAAGCGAAACGCGAGTTGCGTTGTTTTTTGGGAATATATAATATATATATTATAGGCATCCTCCACGGCGGCCCACCCACCGGAACAGCACCGTAAGGGGGCCCGCCCTTCGCGACAACCCAAGGAGAACCGCCATGGCCTCATTCAAGGAAAATCTGCTTCAAAAGATCGAAATCGACCGCCTGGCCCAACGCGTGACCGCGACCCTGGGACCCTCCGGCAGCGGCAAAAAGGCGGACCTGGACGCCATGCGGCGCCTGCTCGGCATGGGTCCCTACGCGCACCGCAGGGAACGGGATATGGATCTGTATCTCTTCACCGAGGATCCTGAAAACAACACCATCCTGGTCCTCGACAACGAACTGCCGTTTTACCACACGACCGTCGACGACGTCGCCCTCAGAAAAAGCCCCACCATCAAGGAGATGATCAGTATCCGCAACGCCGTCAAGATCCTCAACGACAAAGACGTGGTGACGAGCAAGCGGGAGGACTCCGTCGGCTTCGTTCGGAAGACCTGCATCCAGCGGCTCGACCTCTCCTACGGGGAGGAGGACATCAATGCCCTCGCGGCCGACGGCAAGGCGGCCCTGGATGCCGGGAATGCCGACATGGTCGTTGAGACCCTCACCCTCTTCGAGGAGCTTCTGGCGTATGTCACGCCCGAACGCGGATTTCAGGTCAAGGGGTTCCGGATCACGGGACGGCTCACCGAGGAGGAAAACGGGGTGAACCGCTTCGGTCCGATCCTCGTCTTCGACACGGTCCGCGGCAAACTCCTGTTGAACGAAACAACCCTTCGCAGCACCGACAAGGACCGGTCCCGGCGCATCGAACAGATCGCCGCGGGAGACACCGCGGCGGACCGGGAGGGTTCGGCCGTGTTCGACGCTTTGGGGGAAAAGGTCCGCCGGGTATCCTACGACCCGATGGGATGAGGCATCCGCCGTATCCGGCCCGCGAGCAGGCCCCCTGCAGCGCATCCGATGCGGACGGATTTCGACGATGCCGTCCGGAATCGCCGGAATTTCTGTTGCATATCCGGACGTTTCACAGTATGAATACGGCCGGTTCAAGGGACACGAAAGAGATACGACGGCATGACACCCACACCCTGCGTCAGTGAGCACGACCTTTCCATCGATATCGACCGGATCACGGACGTCATCGCGCGGGCCCAGCTCGAAAGCGGCGAGATCCCTTGGTGCCCCGGCGATAAGACCGATCCGTGGGACCATGTCGAAGCAGCCATGGGCTTGTGCATCGGGGGCCGCCTCGATGCGGCGGCGCGGGCTTATGAGTGGATGGCCCGAACTCAGCTGGCGGACGGCAGCTGGTACTCCGCCTACCGGAGCGGGGTCCCTGAAAACCGCACCCGGGAAAGCCACATGGCCGCCTACATCGCGGTGGGAGTCTACCACTATTTCCTCGTCACCGGGGATCTCGACTTCCTCGATACCCTGTGGCCCACCGTGTCCGCAGCCATAGCCTTTGCCGTCGGCCTTCAGAACCGAACCGGCGAAATCTTCTGGGCCGTCAGCCCTGAAGGCGACGTCGATCGCATGGCGCTGCTCACCGGATGCAGCTCCATCTATATGAGCCTCAAGTGCGCCCTGGCCGCAGCCCGGCGCCTGGGATACGCCCCGCACTTGTGGGACGAGGCCCTGGTCCGCCTGGGAAAGGCTCTCCAGACCCGCCCGCACCTCTTCAACATGACCAAGGCCCGCTATGCCATGGACTGGTTCTATCCGGTCCTTTCGGGCGCGTTTACCGGAGACGCCGCAACGCGCCGCATCGACGCCCACTGGCGAAAGTTCGTCATTCCGGACCGGGGTGTCCGATGCGTGTCCGATCAGCCGTGGGTCACGGTGGCGGAGACCGCCGAGCTCTGCCTCGCCCTGTCGGCCATGGGCAACGATGCCCTCGCCGGAATGGTTTTCGGATGGATCGCCGACAAGGCGGATGCCGACGGGGCCTATTGGTGCGGGTTCACCTGTCCGGACCTGACCGTCTGGCCGGAGGAGCGGAACACCTGGACAAACGGCGTCGTTCTGATGGCGGCCGATGCGCTCCGGCGCCTGACCCCCGCCGCCCGGCTCTTTTCTCATCGCTTCTGGAACGGCCCCTGAGGGAAATACGCCATGAGAAAGGATCACCGCCCCTATTTCCTGAAGCGGCTGGACCGTCGGTTACAAAAATTCTATACCCGCCGCTTTCTGCGCCCCCAGTTCGATCATCTCGGCACCGGGGCCCATTTCATGAAGCCCTGGCACGTGGAAATATTCGGACCCCGGATTGAAATCGGCCGCTATGCCACCGTCATCGCCGCGCCGGACAGGAAGGTCCGTTTTTCCGTCTGGTCGGACCGCCCCGACCGCGGCAGCATCCGCATCGGCAGCTACGTCCTGATCTGCCCGGGGGTTCGCATGGGCGCTTCATGCAGCATCACCATCGGCGACAACTGCATGTTCGCCAGCGGCGTCTACATCACCGATTCGGACTGGCACGGCATCTACAACCGAGCCGCCATGGGAACGGGCGCCCCTGTGGTTATCGAGGAGAACGCCTGGATCGGGGACCAGGCCATTATCTGCAAGGGGGTGACGGTGGGCCAGAACAGCATCGTCGGCGCGGGGGCCGTTGTCACCCGAGACGTTCCCCCCAACGTCGTTGCCGCAGGAAACCCCGCCAGGGTGGTCAAAACCCTCGATGCCGACGAAAAAATGGTTACCCGATCCCAGTGGCTGTCGGACCCCGCCAAGATCTCCCGGGACTTCGACCGGATCGACCGGGATCTGCTTCGGGACAACACCTTTTCGGGATGGATCCGTTATCTGCTGTTTCCGAAACGGAAAGACTGAGGGCCTTCAACGGCGGGACAGACGCATGATCGATATTTTTCGGAAAATGTTTCGACATTATTTCTCGGACCCCCAGGTCATCATGCTGGGGTTTCTGCTCGTCCTGGGGTTCGTGGTGATCTTCTACCTGGGAGAGATGCTGATGCCGGTTTTCCTCAGCGTCATCATCGCCTACCTCCTGGAGGGAATGGTGGCCGGTCTCGAAGGGTTCCGCGTTCCCAGGATCGTTGCCGTCATCATCGTCTTCAGCCTCTTCATGGCCTGTCTCCTGATCCTGATCCTCTGGCTCCTGCCCCTGTTGTCCCGTCAGATCGGACAGCTCCTCCAGGACCTGCCCTCCATGATCGCCAGCACCCAGAATGTCCTGATGCAGCTTCCGGACAAATACCCGGAAATGATCTCCGAGGCCCAGATCCGACAGATCAACAACTATCTGACCGCAGAGCTGACCCGACTGGGCCAGTATCTCCTGTCGATCTCCCTTGCCTCGGTCCGGGGTCTCCTCACCTTCCTCGTCTACCTCATCCTCGTACCCCTGATGGTCTTTTTCTTTCTCAAGGACAAAGCCCTCATCATCGAATGGATCCGGAGCTTTCTGCCCGAGGAGCGGAAGCTGGCCGGCGAGGTGTGGGTGGAGGTGAACCAACAGATCACCAACTACGTAAGGGGAAAGATCTGGGAGATTCTCATCGTGTGGGGGGTGACCTACGTGACCTTCATCCTCATGAAAGTGCCGTTTACGATGCTGCTCTCCCTCTTCGTCGGCCTTTCGGTTCTCATCCCCTATATCGGGGCGACGGTCATGTTCTTCCCTGTGGGTCTGATCGCCTTTTTCGAATGGGGGTGGGGGCCTCAGTTCGCCTACACCATGATCGCCCTCGGCATCATCCAGGCTCTGGACGGAAACCTCCTGGTCCCGATCCTGCTGTCCGGCGTGGTCAACATCCACCCCATCGCCATCATCGTCGCCGTTCTCCTTTTCGGGGGGCTCTGGGGGATCTGGGGACTTTTCTTCGCCATTCCCCTTGCCACCCTCTGCCATGCCGTCTCAAAGGCCTGGCTCCAGTCGTCCATCCGGGAAAAGCATCACGACGACGCCGCCAGCGACGTCTAGGACCGCGGCTCCCCTTTTGCCGGGCACCCCACCCGGAGCAGGGCGCAAATGGTCTTGGCGTCCTGGATCTCCCCGGTTGCGATCATGTCCACCGCCGTCTCCAATGGAAATTCATGGACGTCCAGGATTTCGTCGGCATCCAGGTTCTGGTCCGCGAGGGTGAGATCCTCGGCCAGAAACAGGTGAATCCGCTCGTCGGAATACCCGGGAACCGGCGTGATCTCCCCCAGCTTTCGCCACGACCCGGCGCGGTATCCGGTCTCCTCGGCCAGCTCCCGGACGGCGCAGGTCTCGGGATCTTCACGGGGGTTCAGGGTCCCTGCCGGGATCTCCCAGATATAACCGCCGACCGCATGACGGTACTGCCGGATCAGGACCACCGACCCATCGGCCGTCATGGGAACGACGGCCGATGCGCCGGGATGCCGGAGGGTGTCGAGGTCCACGGTCACGCCGTTGGCCAGGGTCACCTTCTCCCGAACCAGGGTAAAGACCCGACCCTGATGAATTTCTTTGCGTTGATGAACGACGACGCTCATGGATGACCTCCCATTTATAAAAAACGCAACTTTCGACTTTCATGGGCCGTATCTATCCGGTCGCCACATGAAAGTCGAAGGTCGAGAAAAAAAATGGGGCTCACCTCCGTATCGAAGGCGAACCCCGCTGATTCAGGCAACTGTGATGAAATTTACGCGTGAACCTCTTCCTTGACCCCCACCGTGATCTTGAACAGAAGGGTGAGGACGAGGAATCCGGCAGCCCATACGCCGAGGGTGATGATCAACTCGGGGATCGTGGGCACATATTCGTTGATTTCATGCAACGGGTTGGGAACGAACCCGCCGGAGATCATGCCGAGGCCCTTGTCGATCCACGTCCCGAGGAACACCATGACGCAGGATATGGCCAGAAGGCCCTCGTTGGCGCGGAACCTGGGCGGAATCAGCATGATGATGGCCAGTACCATGAGGGCCATGGAGGTCCACATGAAGGGCACCAGCTTCCCATGACCGTGAAGCCCCACAAAGAGGTACTTGATGTGGTCCATGTGCTCCGGAATCTGGCTGTAGAAGGCCACGAAAACCTCGCAGAGAAAAAAGAAGACGTTGAGGATGAGGGCATAGGTGACGATCTTGGCCAGGGTCTGAATCTGCTCCCGACCCGGATCGAAGTTCGTGAACCTGCGAATCACCAGGCAGAGCAGGATCAGGAGCGCCGGTCCGGCGGCAAAGGCCGACGAGAGGAATCGGGGCGCCAGGATCGCGGTGAGCCAGAACCCGCGGCCCGGCAGACCGCAGTAAAGGTAGGCCGTGACCGTGTGGATGCTGATGGCCCATGGGATGGAAACGTAGACCAGCATTTTTACCCATTTGGGATACTTGGTGTTGTTCCGCTCCGCCTCCAGAACATTCCACCCGATGACGATGTTCAGGAAGAGATATCCGTTCAGAACGATCATGTCCCAGAACAGCATGGAATTGGGCGTGGGGTAAAAAATGACGTTGAGCATCCGCATGGGCTGACCCAGGTCCACCGTGATGAACAGCAGACACATGACGATGGCGGCGATGGCCAGGAATTCACCGAGGATGGTGATCCGGCCGAAGGCCTTGTAGTCGTGGAGATAGTAGGGCAGGACCACCATGACGCCTCCGGCGGCCACACCGACGAGAAAGGTGAACTGAGCGATGTAGAATCCCCAGGAGACGTCGCGGCTCATGCCGGTGATGCCCAGACCGAAATCGAGCTGCCACAACCAGAACAGGCCGCCGAGGCCGGCAATACCGGCCAGGACCGCCAGTAATCCGTAATATCTTTTGCTTCCCTTAATAGCTAATTCAAGCATAACCACCTCATTTTCAAAAGTTAGGCGATGCAGTTGCCGGGAGCGTCGGACGCGCCCGACCGCACGCGGCGGAGGGCGACCCGCCGCCCGCGTCCTGAACGGCCTGGTCTATACGATGTAGTATACGGAGGGTTCCGTTCCCAAATTCTCTTTCCGCCGAATCGCGTAGTTTTCCCTCAACAGCTTCCGCACCTCGGATTCAGGATCGTCCAGGTCGCCAAAAGCGATGGCCCCCTTGGAGGCCTCGACGCAGGCGGGCATTTTGCCTTCAGCCAGGCGCTCCGCGCAGAAATTGCATTTTTCCACGACGCCCTTGGAACGGGTGGGAAATTTCTTGTTGATCTCGGGGATGAAGGGCCGCGGATCCCTGAAGTTGAAGCTCCGGGCACCGAAAGGACAGGCGGCCATGCAGAAGCGGCAGCCGATGCAGCGGTGAAAATCCATGAGCACCAGCCCGTCTTCCCGCTGAAAGGTGGCCTTGGTGGGGCAGGCACGGACACACGGCGGGTTTTCGCAATGATTGCACAGGACAAGAAACGGCCGGTGCTGGGCGCCCTCGTTCAGGTATTTGGTTCCGGTTCCGGGAAAGGCGTGCTGGAATTCCGTCTCCCAGATCCATTTGATCTCGTGACGTTGGAGCTCGTAATGCGGGACGTTGTGGACTTTATGACAGGCCTCGATGAGCGGCTCCAGATCCGCCGCTGTTTCCAGCTTCCGCGTATCGATGACCATTCCCCAATGAACGGCGCTCAGGGCGTTTTCAGCCTTGAGGATCTCAGGCGACTTCGTCTCGCCGTGCCCTCCGCCCGTTGCCCCCAGGGCGTCCAGCACCGGCTGGGTGCCCACACTCATGCCGACGGCGGATATTCCGGCGACCTTCAAGAATTTTCTTCTGCTGCTTTCCATCACTTTGTCTCCTTCGGATTGTCAATATGGCAGTCATAGCAATACGGGTCCACCGAAGCGTAGTTGTGACATCTGTCGCAAAACTCGGCCTTATTCGAATGACAGTCCAGACAGGTGTTGGACAAGCTCATGTTGAACGCCTTGCCCGCTTCGTTCACGTAAATCCGCTTGCCTTCACGGACCACCGTATCCCGCCAAACATCCAGAAGCTGCATATGCTCCGCCTTCATGTATTCCGTCGGTCTCACGCACACCTTGGCGGCCTTGGCCTCTTTCGTCAGCTCCAGCGTGGGCGCCGGTGCGGCTTTCCCAAGGTTGTACCAGAAAGGAAACGACACCAGAGCGATAAAGATCACCAGCCCGGCGACCACCTGCTCTTTGTTGTACATCTTCTTCGACATGCTATTCCTCCTCCATTCCAGGCAGCGGTTCGCCGCGCAGATCGGTTTCTCGTTCCTTCTCGCCCGGGAGAATCAGGGCGTTGGCCACCAATTCCGTCACGCCGGTGACGTCGACTTCGGGAACCCAGTATTCCATCAGCGCCGGCAGGGCGGCCCGATCGATGGCGCAGACGCAGGCCAGCATGTTGACCCCGTGTTTTTCATGGACGTATTTGACGGCGTTGGCCCGGGGAAGACCGCCGCACATCCTGAGCTCCATGTCCTCGCCGGCATTGAGTCCGGCACCGCTGCCGCAGCAGAAGGTGTTCTCGCGGATGGTGTTGGCCGGCATATCGTAGAAATGGTTGCAGGTGTTTCGGATCACGTATCGGGGCTCATCCAGCATGCCCATGCCCCGCGCGGGGTTGCAGGAATCGTGAAAGGTCACGATATGCTTGTCGTTCCGGCTGGTGTCGAGCTCCAGTTTTCCGTGCTTGATCAGGTCCGCCGTGAATTCGCTGATGTGGACCATCTTGGTCTGCCTGGCGTTCTCGAACAGGGTGCCGGTAATGGGCGACACCGGGGCCTCGAGGAAATCGGCGGGCCCGTTCATGGTCTCCATGTACTGGCTGATGACGCGCCACATGTGTCCGCACTCCCCGCCGAGGATCCACTTGACACCGAGACGCTTGGCCTCCGCGTACATCTTGGCGTTGAGGCGCTTCATGGTTTCGTGGGAGGTGAAGAACCCGAAGTTGCCGCCCTCGGATGCATAGGTGGACCAGGTGATGTCAAGCCCGTATTTGTCCTTGAGATACTTGAAGAGCATCATGTATCCCATGCAGGTATAGGTTCCCGGATCGGCGAACACGTCCCCCGAGGGGGTGATGAAGAGGATGTCGGCGCCCTTCTTGTTGAAGCTCGGCTCCACGTTGACGCCGGTGATCTCCTCGATGTCCTCCACGAAGAAGTCGAGCATATCCTTGAAGGCGTGGGGCTGAATGCCCAGATGGTTGCCCGTCTGGTAGCAGTTGGAGACCGGCGTGGCGATCCAGTCGATGTTGAGGCCGATGAGGTTGAGGAGTTCACGGCCCATGATGGTGATCTCGGCCGTGTCGATGCCGTAGGGACAGAAGACCGAGCATCGCCGGCATTCCGTGCACTGAAACAGGTAGTACCACCACTCTTTGAGCACGTCCAGGGTCATGGGCCGGGCCCCGCCGATCCGCCCCAGGAGCTTCCCGAGGGTGGTGAAGTCGTTGCGGTATACGGACCGGAGCAGCTCGGCGCGAAGCACGGGCATGTTCTTGGGGTCGCCGGTGCCGATGAAGAAATGGCATTTGTCGGCGCAGGCCCCGCAACGGACGCAGACATCCATGAAGATCTTGAAGCTCCGGAAGCGTTCCAGCCGCTCCTTGAACCCTTCATGGATGATCTGCTGCCAGTTCTCCGGCAGCTTCCAGTCGTCATCAAGGGGGTTCCAGGGCCGCGCGTTGGGAAGGCCCAGCGTCTCGACGCTCTTGGGGTTGGACGCATAGCAGTACATTCCCGGACGGATATTGATGGGGGTATCCATCCAGTCGGTCTTGGCCATTTTATGATCCAGATTTTCCAATAATTCGTCTGATTTGGGAAGGTCCGACATTCTTTACTCCTTATTCTCCACTGGAAGGCCAGCTTCTATCATGAGATCTCTAAAATGATCCTCGTATTCCTCGTAGGTATGCACCTTGACCGGATAGTTCCAGGGGTTCACGTGCCTTACGGCCCGGGTGTTGCCGGTCAGATTCCGCGTCGGGCTCATAAACACCCCGCCCATATGCATCAGCTTGCTGAAAGGGAAATAGATCAGCAGAACGCTGACCAGAAACAGGTGTACATAGAACAGCCCTCCGACCCCCTCGGGAATCACGGGGTGGAAGGTGACCAGCCCCATGGTGAACGATTTGATCGCCACCACGTCGACCTTGGTGAAGTAGCGCATCATGATGCCGGTGACGGCGATGCCGATAATCAGGAAAAGGGGGAAATAATCAGCGGCGAGGGAAATGTAGTTGACCTGGGCGTTAAGCATCCTTCTGAGCAGCAGGTAGAGGGTCGCGGCCAACAGAACGATGCCCGAAAGATAGACGACGGGAAGGCCGAACTGGAAAAAACCGTCGAGCCGCTCGAAGATCTTGACGAAAAAGGGTGTCGGTTCCGTAAAAAAACGCAGGTGACGGATGCAGACGACCAGAAACGCATAGTGAAACGCCAGGGCGCCCAGCCACAGAAAAAGCTCCAGGCCGTAGAAAAGCTTGCCGCCCTCTTTCTGTTTGAACTTCAAATTCCTGAAGAGGGATCGGAATGTCAGGATTTCCAGAATCATGCGGACGATGACGCCCCCGGAGGTGCTCGGGTTATCGAACTTCGCCTGTTTGATCCACGGAAGCGATTGCTGTTGGCCGCAGGTTGTAGGGATGCGAAAGGGAACCGGTGAACGGGCCCAGTCGACCACTTTTCGGATGAATCCCAAAAGAAAAATCGCAAAAGCGAGATATGGGACGACGATCCCGAAAAACACCTGAAGCCCTGCCGCTTCAACACCCGCATATGCGAGCAGGAAGAGCAGAACCACTGCCAAGAGGGAAAACATGTACTTAACGTTCATACAACCTTACCTCACTCCACTGCCCCTGGAGGACGGATCTCCGGAGCCTCTTCATGGTGATTAATATTATTTTTCTTCAAGATCCGGACCATCCTCCGGGATCTCATGTACCAAACCCGCTCGGGAAAACGCTTTGTAGAGCCGCTCTCTTTCAAGATTCGTCTTGAGTTGGTAGACCGTCTCCCGGCATTTCGTATAGATGTTGAAGGTGACGAGGCTGAGCTTGTCGATTTCGAGATCAAACGCCAGAAGCGCCTCGAGCAGTTGAACGTCCGAGAGCTGACTCTCAAGTTCTTCTCTGATGATGGTCTTCAGGAAATAAGGAAAGCCGGCGGCCTGGGCAGGGGAAAACATGGTCTGGACCGCCCGTATGCGGATGATGGGATCGGCGGCGGTCTGAAGCGCTTCGCTGTCGGGGGACTCTTTCAACAGCTCTTCGAAAATTCGGGTCAGCGCCTCGAAGGTCGTACTGCCGACCGGATTGCCGAAGGGATCTTTCTGGCGCTTGAGAAATCGGGCGGTATCGGTAGGATAGGTTTCGACGACCTTGTCGAACCACTTCTTGACAATAGGCGTTTTTCTCTCCGCCAGCACCTTTTTCAGCCCCATATACCCCCTCAATCATCTCGGAAAACGTGCAGAAATGTCACAATTCAGATATGCCTGTCATCTATAAAATTGTTGTTTAAGAACAGTCCTATAAACAATTTTGATCAGTTATGTCAAGACCAAATCGGCCCGGCGGCTCAGCGCGGGGGCTATCGGTAGAGCTTTTTCCAGGGTGCCTGACGGACCTCTCGATAACTGATCAACGCCAGGTAAAGGGTGCCGACGGCCAGTTCCGCACAATGAAAATGGTCCGGCGGGAGGGTTTGCAGATGGGCCGCGACTTTTTCAGGTGTAATCTCCCATGCCGCCGCCGTCGTTTGCCCTTCCGTCATCTCGCCGAGGGTGTTGCAGCAGGCGTTGGTATTGAGGCAGCCGTCCAGCTGATACCGAAATTGTTCGATGCGTCCGTTGCCGATGGACAGAAAGATTTCGATGCTGTCGCCGCAGTCCCCGGTTTTCTTTCCATACCCGTCGGGGTGCGCGATGACGCCCTGTCGGTCCGTCCGAAACGCCATTTCCAGGAAGGTCAGTGAATGGGTCTGCAGCAGATCATGTTGATGCGTGTTCATTGCGTGGGTCCTGCTTCTCGATGTTGATGTCCATGACGCCGCTTTCCGGTGAACATCACCGAAATTGAACGGTGCGTCTTTGAATAAACTCAACTGTCGACTTTCATCGGCCGGTGCCGGGGGATACGGCCCGCGCCCCGATATCCGGCCGCCATCATGAAAGTCGAACGTTGAAGAATAAAACCATTTTCCCGCTGATGGAAACGTCATCCCTTTATAATAGGATGCGCGATGTTGCAACCTGAATTGACAATGGGGAGGGGCATTCGGCATGGGAGAGTGTTTCCGGGGTGCCGCCCAAAAAAGGAAACGGCTAAATGAACCGAGTTCAATTAGCCGTTAAGGAGGAGAACAGATGAAAAAATTATTAGGTTGACATGGGATTATGCAAGACGCTTGCCAAACAAGCCGACTTATCTTGTCCATATTTTTTTATTATAATATAACAAATAGTTATATCCAACATCTCCTTTATTCATCGGTATCGACGCCCCGCTCCAGCGAACTGCAGCAACCCCGTTTTATTCGCGTTGGCGTACGCCGTCCGGTCGAATTGCCGTCTTTATCTTTTTATTCAGACTGTTACGTCCGCGATCGATCAGTTCACAATCTTGAACTTTTTATGAGATAAAGATTTATAACAAGCCAACCTTTTGTTTTAATATATGATATATTGTTTATTCCGTTGAACCGTGTCCTGGGCCCGAGGGATTTTTCCGAGTCCGGGGAGCTGGAAAGGATACCGCGACGGCGACATGAGGACACCGGCGGATATCGAACGGCCGTGGGAAACGCCAAAAAAAGGAAACGGCTAAATGAACCGAGTTCAATTAGCCGTTAAGGAGGAGAACAGATGAAAAAATTATTAGGTTGACATGGGATTATGCAAGGTGCTTGCCAAAAAGCACACCTGAAATCCATTTATTTTTTATCCCGTTGTAATCACAGAATATTGTATCTTTCATCAGGCCGCACACCCGCCGCGGCAAAGATGCCGGCAAGCCCTGTCCGTTCACTCTTGTGGACCCCGCCGCACCCGGCTTTCCGCGTTTTCTAACATTATTATAAATATTTTACATAGGTTACAATCCAATACCCGGATGTTCAAATTTTTAAACAATTTATGATATATATCTTTTTATTTAAATATCTACTTTATTTAAAGATAGTTATTGTGCGTTATGATCTTGAACCCTCGCCCTCGGGCAGACCGAACGTCGCCTGTTGATCCCTGCCGCGCATGCCGGGCTGGGGCCGGTGTCGCCGCTTTCAGGCCCTGGTTGACAAATTCACGTTCCTGACGACGGCGTCCGGAGGGCATCGCCCCCGGAGACATATTTTCCTTTGGCGTTCCACGGGCAGGTGCTATAGAGAGAATACCCGTTCGCTTCGTTTTTTGAGAACGCCCTAAAAAATCGGCTTGCAGCCAAGGCCCTATGAGACGGAAATGAAAAAAAAATCTTCTTCCCGGCTGGTGACGGAGCGGTCACTCTTTTCATGGGTGTTGTCCAGCAATTTCAAGCTCCAGATAATCCTTCTGCTGATCATCATCGTCACGGTTTTTGCCAGGGTCGTTCCCCTGGAGATGCAGAAAAAGATTGTCAACGAAGCGATCTTCCTGAAAAAAACCGATCTGCTCAAGCTGTACTGCGGCATTTATCTGGCCGCCGTCCTGGTGTCGACCCTCTTCAAGTATCTGACCAACGTCATCCAGACCATCCTGGGGCAGAAGGCCCTGGCCGATATGCGTCGGGCCGTCTATCACCATATCCTGACCCTGCCCATCAATTTCTACCGAAAGACCCAGCCGGGCATGGTGGTCTCCGCGCTCGTCACGGAGCTGGCCGCCGCGGGCGATTTCGTGGGCATGGCCGTCGCCATCCCGGTGACCAACATCCTGACCCTGCTGGCCTTCGGCGGATACCTGTTCTGGCTCCATCCCGTGCTGGCGGCCGTCTCCCTATCCATCTACCCCGTCGTTCTCATCCTGGTTCCCAGACTTCAGTCCCGCGTCAACCAGGCCAACAAAAAACGGGTGGACATCACCCGGGAGCTATCGGACAAAATCGGAGAGTCTGTTTCAGGCATCCACGAAATTCACACCAACGGCACCTACGCCATCGAGAATCGAAAATACGACGCCATCGTCGAGAAGCTGAGAAGAATCCGCGTCAGATGGAACCTCTATCGCTTCGGCGTCAAGACGACCAACAACTTCCTCAACAGCCTGAGCCCCTTCCTGATTTTCATCATCGGCGGCTATCTCGCCATCAGCGGAGAGCTGGCCCTGGGCGCCCTTGTCGCGTTTCTATCGGCCCAGGAAAAGCTGTACGACCCCTGGAAGGAGCTTCTCGATTTCTACCAGTCCTACCAGGACGCCACGGTGAGCTACAAGCGGGTCATGGACTATTTCAACGCCGTCCCCGAACATCAGCCGGCGCCGGAGGACAGACCGCCTTACGAACTGGAGGCCGACATCGAGGTGAAGGAGCTCTCCTTCTACACGGAGAGCGGCATCCGCCTCCTCGACCAGGTCAGCTTCTCCCTGCCGGCCGGCAAGCACATGGCCGTGGTGGGCTTTTCGGGCAGCGGCAAAAGCACCCTGGCCCTGTGCCTCAACCAGCTTTACCGGTACCAGAGCGGCCATGCCATGATCGGCCGCCGGGAAATCTCGACCCTGACCAAGGCGGACATCGTCCGGAACATGGGCACGGTCTCCCAGTCCCCGTTTATCTTCGAGGGGACCATCGAGGAGAACCTGCTCTACTCGTGTCTGGCCCTCGAAACGTTCGCCGACGGCGAGGCGGCCGCCGTGAGACCCTCCCTGGACGACATGATCGCCGCGCTCCAGCAGTCCGGCATCTTCGTGGACGTCCTCCGTTTCGGCCTCGACCGCCATCTGCGCCATGAAGACCACCCCGACCTGACGGAGCGGATCATCCGCATGCGGAAAGTCTTCAAGGAGGAGTTCGGCGAGGCGGTCCACGACCTGATCGAGTTCTTCGACGATGGGGCCTATCTCTACAACTCGACGGTACTGGACAACATCGTCTTCGGCACCACCGATCATCCGGAATTTTCCGGATCCAACCTCTCCCGAAACGTTTATTTTCTGGATTACCTCGACACCGCAGGCCTGATGCGACCCCTGGTGAGGCTGGGGGCGGAAGTCGCCGGACAGACCGTCGACATCCTGGGCGACCTCCCCCACGAGGCAATGTTCTTCGAGCAGAGCCCCCTGAAACCCGAGGACCTGGAGATCTACATCCCCTTGACCGAACGGCTCAAAAAGCTCCCCCTCGAGGCGGTTTCCGACGAGGACCGCGAGCGGCTCCTGAATGCGGCCCTCCGCTTTTCACCGGGTCGGCACAAGATGGTCGCCCTTCCCGCCCCTTTGGAAAATCTTATCCTGGAGGGCCGAGCCCTGTTCAGGGAAAGCGTCTCCCGGGACCACCCCGATGTCTTCTCCTTCTATGATGCCGGCCGATACATTCCCTCGGAAACGATCCTCAACAACATCCTCTTTGGAAAAATGAAAAGCCGGCACCCCAAGGCCCAGGAAAAAATCAGCCAGAGCGCCATCCAGCTTCTGATCCGGGACGACCTCCTGGAGACCGTTCTGAAGCTCGGGATGCAATTTGAGGTGGGATCCAACGGAGACCGACTCTCCGGCGGTCAGCGACAGAAGCTGGCCATCGCCAGGATATTCCTGAAGGCCCCGAAAATATTGATCATGGACGAGGCGACCTCGGCCCTGGACAACAAGTCCCAGGCCCGGATCCAGAATCTGCTCGAAAACCACTGGCGGGGCAGAAGCACCGTGATTTCCATTGCCCATCGCCTGGATATCATCAAAAACTATGATTATATTGCCGTAATGAAGTCGGGAAAAATCGGAGAGCTCGGCGGTTATGACGAACTCATTGAAAAAAAAGGACTCCTGTATGAACTCGTCCATGGAAAATCCTGAGCCGTTTCACGCCTGCGAATACAAGCAGAACCTGGAACTGTTGAGGCAGGTCTATCTCTTCGCCAAACTGCCCATGGAAGCCCTCAAGGTCCTTGCCTTCCTCTGTTCGAAGGAGACCTACCGGGCCGGCGATTTTCTGTTCCGCCAGGGGGAGGAGGACGACCAGGCCCTGCTGCTGCTTTCGGGAACGGCCCGCCTCGTTCGGGAATACAACGGGACCGAGCAATCTCTGAGGGATTACGGCGCCCATGATTTCATCGGGGCCATGTCGCTCTTTGGAAAGCGCAACCGGCTCTACTCCCTGATCGCCGCGACCGACACCACCTGCCTCGTGCTCGAGCGCGAAAAGTTCTTTAAAGCGCTGGCACAGTTTCCCGCCGTCTTTCCCCTCATCGTTCAGGCGATCACGGATCGGATTCATGCATTGGAGGAAAAGCTGCTGGCGCGGCAGGAGGACCACGGGGATCACCAGGACATTGTCGGGATCAGCCTGATATAGCCCCCGACGGAACGGAACGATTGACATGGGGCGACACCAAACCGGCTTCCAGCTGCGAAACGACCTGTCGGAACTGGAGACACTGCGGACAGAACTCGAACGGTTCAAGGTCAAGGCCGACATCCCGGAGAAGACCCTCCTGGAGATCAATCTCATCCTCGACGAACTCTTCACCAACATCGTCTCCTGCGGCTATCGGGACGGAGAGGAGCATTGGGTGAAGATCACTCTCTGCCGGGAGAGGGACGTGCTGACCCTGTGCGTCCGGGACGACGGCGTGCCCTTCAACCCGACGGAGCTGCCCGAACCCGACCGGTGCTGCCCCATGGAAGAGCGGCGGATCGGCGGCATGGGGATCCTGTTGATCAGACGCCTGACCGACGAAATGACCTATCACCGAACCGACACCGACAATGTCGTCACCCTCAGAAAAAATTTACCCCAACCCATCCGGACGTAGGAAGGTTGCAACAAGAGGTTATTATGGAGATCATCGAACAACAACAGAATGACGCATGGATATTCCGGATCGACGGGCGCCTCGACTCGAACACCGCACCGGATCTCGAAACGACCGTGTTCAACGCCATCGAGAGGGGGGCCCGGAATATGGTCATCGACTTCGGGTCCCTGGCCTATATCTCCAGCGCGGGGCTCCGGGTCATCCTCAAGACGGCCAAGGACCTGAAACGGCTGGACGGCAGCCTGGTCCTCTGCGCCATGCAGGATTACGTCCGGGAGGTCTTCGAAATATCCGGTTTCGACACCTTCCTCCCCATCGTCCCTACTACCGGCGATGCCGTGCGGCAGGTTTCCCGAAAACCCGAATAGGCGACATCCCCCGGAGCGAACCCCGCGGCCGGCCGCACCTGCCGTCGCATTTCCGCGAACCGAGATTCTGGAGCGAACCATGACCACACCGAACATGATACATCTGAAGGACTACCGCCCCCCGGCCTTTCTCGTGGACTTCGTCGACCTCGTCTTCGAGCTGAAGGAGACCGACACCCGCGTCAAATCCACCCTCACCCTCCGGCGCAACCCGGCGGCAGCCCCTGGGGACGCGGCGACGCGCCCACCCCTCGTCCTCGACGGACGGGACATGGCGCTCGTCTCGGTGCTGATGGACGGAAGGCCCCTGGCCACGGAGGATTTTCAGGTCGACGAGAGATCCCTCACCCTTCCCGATCCGCCCGACGCTCTGACGCTCGAGATCACCACCCGGATCCAGCCCCAGGAGAACCGCTCCCTGGAGGGACTCTACCGGTCCGACGGCATGTTCTGCACCCAGTGCGAGGCCGAGGGCTTTCGGAAGATCACCTATTTTCCCGACCGGCCCGACGTCATGGCGGCCTATACCGTCACCCTCATCGCCGACAGATCGAAATACCCGGTCCTCCTCTCCAACGGCAACCGCGTCGATGCGGGCGAGCTTTCGGACGGCCGCCACTGGGTGAAATGGGAAGACCCCTTCAAAAAGCCCTGCTATCTCTTCGCCCTGGTGGCGGGCGACCTCTTCTGCCTGAAAGACACCTTCCGAACAAAATCGGGGCGAGACGTCCGCCTCCGGATTTACGTGGAGCACGAAAACCGGGACAAGTGCGACTACGCCATGCAGGCACTCAAAAAGGCTATGGCCTGGGACGAGAAAACCTTCGGCCTCGAATACGACCTGGACGACTACATGATCGTGGCCGTCAACGACTTCAACATGGGCGCCATGGAGAACAAAGGCCTCAACATCTTCAACTCCAAATTCGTCCTGGCCCGTCAGGACACGGCGACGGACACCGACTTCTGGAACATCGACCGGGTCATCGCCCACGAGTATTTCCACAACTGGACCGGCAACCGCGTGACCCTCCGGAACTGGTTCCAGCTCAGCCTCAAGGAGGGCCTCACCGTGTTCCGGGACCAGGAGTTCACCGCGGACATCACGTCCCGGCCGGTCAAGCGCATCTCGGACGTCAGGACCCTCCGGTCATTTCAGTTTCCCGAGGACGCGGGCCCCATGGCCCATCCGGTCCGGCCGTCGGCCTACATCAAGATGGACAATTTCTACACGGTGACCGTTTACGAAAAGGGGGCCGAGGTCATCCGGATGATCCATCGGATCCTGGGGCCCGAGGACTTCCGGAAGGGCATGGATCTCTATTTCGAGCGTCATGACGGCCAGGCCGTCACCATCGAGGACTTTGTGGGCGCCATGGCCGACGCCTCGGGCCGGGATCTCGGACAGTTCATGCTCTGGTATGCCCAGGCCGGG
>NZ_JBFXGG010000008.1:0-60790 GCF_050178255.1 Desulfococcus sp.
TAATGATCCTCGGATTATTGCTCGTTCCCATCATATTGGGGGGAATCGCCTTCGCGGATCAGATCGGAACGGTCATGCCGGAGGTGCTGGGCGGTAAAAAGGCCTACAGCCCCGCATTTTTCACGACAGGCATCTTTATCGCATCCATTCTCATCGGCCTGGGCGCCGGGCTCATCACCGGCTGCATCGGCGCAGGCGGCGGTTTCATCATCGCCCCCGCCCTTATGAGCGCAGGCATCAAAGGTATTCTGGCCGTAGGCACAGACCTGTTCCATATTTTCGCAAAAGCGATCATGGGCAGCGTCATTCACCGCAAGCTGGGGAACGTTTCGGTGCCCCTGGCCGTCATCTTCCTCATCGGCGCCGTCATCGGCGCCACCTGCGGCGGCATCATCAACCGGGTTCTCTACGAGATCAATCCGGTGCTGAGCGACGCCTTCATCACGACGATTTACTCCCTCATGCTGGGCATGCTGGGATGCTATGCCATGCTCGACTATCTCAAAGCCAGGAAACGCGGAGACGCCGGGTCCGCCCACGGCGGCAAACACGAAGGCGCGGATCTGGGCAGCCTTCCCAGGAAGCTGCAGGCCGTCAAGATCCCCCCCATGATCAATTTCGACCAGGGGCTTGTGCCCGGCGGACGGAGCATCTCCGCCGTTTTCCTGATCCTGAGCGGCGCGCTGGTGGGGTTTGCCGCGGCCATTATGGGGGTAGGCGGCGGCTTCCTCACCTTCCCCATCTTCGTCTACATGCTGGGCGTCTCCTCCATGACCACCGTGGGGACCGATATCTTTCAGATCGTTTTCACGGCGGGGTATGCCGCCATCACACAGTATGCCATCTACGGCTTCATTTTTTACACCCTGGCGATGGGCATGCTGCTGGGCTCCCTCATCGGCATCCAGATCGGGGCACTGGTCACCAAGGTCGTCAGCGGCATCACCATCCGCGGATTCTACGCCATGGCGGTCCTGGCGGGATTTGTCAACCGGATCTTCGCCCTGCCTGGGAAACTGGCCGCCATGGAGGTCATCACCCTCTCCAGGGAGACCACCGGCATCCTCGACAAGATCGGCGTGTGGGCCTTCTTCATCGTCATCGGCGGATTCGGCGTATGGGTCATCGGAACCTTTCTGACCAATATTAAAATCCTCAAAGGAGAAAGAGCCGTATCATGATTGCAAACAAGAAGCTGTTTTTCAAAGGATTCCTACTGTTGGCCGCATTTTTGGTCGTGCTGTTCGCAATGTTCATGCCCCTGTTCAATGAAGGGAACGCACTAAACTACATGGACAACCTCTACAATTCCATCTCCAAGGGTTCGGCTTATTACATTCCAGGCCTTCAGGAGGAGAACAAGGCTTACCGAAATACGCCGGTTCAGGCAACATTGGCGCTCGCCGGAAAGCGCCAGGCCGAAGAGACCGCCCTCCTTTTCGAAAAATCCGGAGCGACGGTTACGCAAACCGATACCGGCATCGCCGTGAACGGCGATCTGGGGGCCATTCTGGCGAACTGTCTGGCAGATTCGGACATCATGTTCCACAATCAGGGGGCACAGCTACGGGAAAAATACGGCTACGGCGAACGCCAGGCCCTCTTCAACTGGTGGACGGCGCTGAACAAGATGGACATGGCCCTTAAAAAACAAGAGATGTTCAAGGAAGCCAAATTCGCCGGCGACGTCAATCAGCGGGCTGTCGAATGCGCCTACAATTTCTATGAGATCACGCCGCAGAAGATCACCGACAAGATCGGCATCGTTATCTTTTCCCTGGTCTTCTATGTCATTTACACGCTCTGGTTCGGGTTTTCCATCATGTTCATGTTCGAAGGGTGGGGCATGCGTCTGGAGCACTGACAATAACGGTGCAGTATTTGACGATCCGACCGCATGACCACCCTCAAGCCGCTCCCTCTTCCGTATCCGGGGAGAGGGAGCCATATTAGGCCATGACAGCATCGATATTCAATCGCATATTGAGAAACCGCTATTTCGCCGCACTTTTTCCGGGCCGTACCGTCGTTGCGGCGGCCGAGGACGTCGAGTCTCTTCGATCGGCGTTTAAAAAGCGCTACCACAGTTTCAAGATTCTTTTGGGAGCCAACAACCGTGCGCTCGAGATCATGAGCGAGATCGAACAGGCACTCCAGGGGCATACGCCCTTCGACATGGCCTTTGTGCGGGCCAAATGCACGGGCGTCACGGTCAATGTCCATCGAATGATTCAACAGATCGACCGTCTGGCGCCCGGGAAATATTCGAGGCTGTCAGAGCGCTACACAGAGATCCGTGAAGGCATCGAACAGATCCTCGCGGCCCGCCGGCCGGATCTCGATAAAAGGCTGGTGCTCGACTTCGAGGCGGTGGATGAAAACAGCTCGCCCCTCGTGGGGAACAAGATGGCCGGATTGTGTGATATCCGGAACCGCCTGGGTTTTTCCGTGCCCGAAGGCTTCGTTATCACCACACATGCCTTCGAGCGCTTTTTTGAGGAATCCGGCATCCAGACCGAGATCAACCGGAAATTTCAGACGGCGGACCTGAACGATGTGGAAACCCTTCATGCACTTTGCTCGGAGATTCAGCAGCTCGTCCTCCGCACTCCCCTGCCGGAGGATCTCGAACATGAAATCATCACCGCGTGCGAACGGCTCGCTGAACGCAGCCGGAAGCCGCTTTCGCTTGCCCTGAGAAGCAGTGCGGTGGGCGAAGACGCGATCCACAGCTCCTTTGCCGGACAATACCATTCGGAGTTGAACGTCGCACCGGATGACGTCCTGTATGCCTACAAAACAGTGGTGGCCAGCAAATATTCGCCCCAGGCCGTCACCTACCGGATGAACCGGGGCTTCCGCGATGAAGACATTCCCATGGCCGTAGGTTGCATGATCATGGTGGAAGCTGCGGCCGGTGGCGTGGCCTACTCCCGGAATCCCGTAAACGCCTCGGATGATACGGTCCATATCAATGCCGTCCGCGGTCTCCCCAAGGCGGTAGTGGACGGTTCGACCCCCTGTGACCTGTTTGTGGTGTCCAAATCCGTCCCCGCCCGGGTGATTCGACGGGAGATTGCCGTAAAGAAGACGATGTATGTCTCCAACACGGACGGCGGAACGGATCGCATTCCAGTAAACGATCGGGAGGCCGCTTCTCCCGCCATCGAAGAGAAACAGCAGATAAGCCTCGCGGAGATCGCCGTTTCCCTCGAATCCCACCACGGTCTGCCCCAGGACATTGAGTGGGTTATCGACGGCAAGGGCGACATCATTCTGCTGCAATGCCGCCCTTTATCACTCAGCCCCGTCACAAACACGCCATCGGAAACCATCCCGGATTCGGATGAAACCGAGAAAGACGAAACGGACGTCCTTGCCGTCGGCAGCGTGACGGCCAGCCCCGGTTCGGCCTGGGGGGAGGTTTACATTGCCGCAAAGGCCGCCGATACGCTCCGCTTTCCCAAGGACGCCGTCCTGGTGGTTCGCCAGGCACTGCCCAAATGGGCCGCCCTTCTCAACCGAGCCGCGGCCGTGGTTTCCGAGCAGGGGGGCATCGCCGGTCATCTCGCCAGCGTCTGCCGGGAGTTCGGTATTCCCGCACTTTTCGGGGTCGAGAACGCATTTGACGTCCTGAAAGCAGGTGAACGCGTCACTGTCGACGCCGATCACCTCAAGATCTATCGCGGCGTCAAAAACAGATTCAGCGTCGGGCGAAAACCGCGCCCCAATCTCATGGTGGGCAGCCCCGTACACCAGATTCTCAAACGCGCCGGAAGGCTGATCGTTCCCTTGAATCTTCTGGACCCGGATGCGACGGATTTCAGACCTGAAAAATGCGCCACGCTTCACGACATCACCCGGTTCATCCACGAAAAGTCGGTCCATGAGATGTTCAATTCCAGCAAAAACACGAACTTTCCGGAACGGGCCGCCAAGCAGCTCGTTCACAACAAGGTTCCCATGCAATGGTGGGTCCTCGACCTGGATGACGGTTTCAGGGAAGCCGTCCCCGGCAAATACATTCCGATCGAAAACATCGTTTCCATTCCCATGCTGGCGTTCTGGGAAGGTTTTACGGCCATTCCGTGGGACGGTCCTCCGGGCATCGACGGCGGCGGCTTCATGTCCGTGATGTTTCGGTCGACCGCGAACCCTGCCCTGGCCACCGGCGTCCGATCGCAGTATGCCCAGCACAATTATTTCATGGTCTCCAAAAACTATTGCAGTTTAAACGCTCGTCTGGGATACCATTTTTCCACCCTGGAAGCCCTTGTCGGCGAGCGGGTCCGGGAGAATTACATCAACTTCCAGTTCAAGGGCGGGGCCGCCGACGACCAGCGGCGGCGCCGTCGCGTGACCTTCATCGGCGACATATTGGAAGAAAGCGGCTTCAGCGTCCGCATTCGTGAAGACCATCTCGCCGCACGCATGGAGAACTATCCCGAAGTGCATATGACCGCCTATCTGAAGGTTCTGGGCTACCTCCATCTGCACACCCGACAGCTCGATATGATCATGACCAATCCCGCCCAGGTGGACCACTATGACCGAAAGATCCGGACGGACATCGACGCCATTCTCTCGAGGAGAGCGGCGGCTGAAGTGAAACCCTGATCTTCAGAACGCGGGAAGTATTCCATCGGCCGTCACCCCTTTTTCCCCTTCTTTTTTGTCCGGTTCGTGGGCAAGGCCAGGAGGGGGTCGTCCGGCCATTCATGTTTGGGGTAACGGCCCTTCATCTCCTTTTTGACGACTGCGTAAGTGCCCGTCCAGAATCCCCCCAGGTCCCGGGTCACCTGGAGGGGGCGTCCGGCGGGAGAGAGCAGGTGCAGCAGAAGCGGGACCCGGCCCCCCGCAATACAAGGTGTTTCAGCGGCACCGAACATCTCTTGAAGGCGAACCGCCAGGACGGGCGTTTCGCCGGCGATGTAGTCCACGGGGATGCGCGATCCGCTGGGAACGACGACATGAGTCGGCGCAAGGGTATCGAGTGTCTTGCGCTGCTCCCATGACAGCATGGCCAGAATAGCACCTTTCAGATCCAGCCGCTGGAGATGACTCCGCCGCCTGATTCCGCCGAGAAACGGGCCCAGCCAGTCCTCCAGGCGGGCCAGCAGCGTCGCATCCGAGAGATCGGGCCATCCCGGCCCGCCGAACGCCTCGCTTCTGAGAAACATTACCCGAGCACGCAAGTTCAGAATCCCTCGCTCCCACGGAAGCGCCGAAAGGCCCATATGCCGGATCCCCTGAACCATGGCCGCCGTCAATTGTTCGGGATCGGGGTTTTTCAGGGGACGACAGCGCAGCACCAGTTCTCCGAACCGTTCTTCGAACCTTGCCGCCACTGTCTCTTCCCGGGAGTCCCAGCAGACCACGACGAATTCCCCGACCCATTCCGGCAAATGGGCCGCCAACTCCTCAGGTCGAACAGGCGCGGCCAGACGGATCCGGGCATCCCTTCCTGTGCCGTCCAGCGCCGCCGCCACGAGCAGGTTCTCTGCGGCCAGGGGTTCCACATCGATAAATCGAGCCCCCCGGCCGCCCGAAAGCCTGTAGCGGCGATCCCCCTCCGGCCGAAGCTGCGCCACGCGGTCCGGATAGGCCATGGCCAGGAGCGTTCCGGCATACCTGTCCGGATTTTCGACGCCCTCCGTTATCGTTCTACCATCCCCGACCGTCTGCATGCGTTCCCAGCGATCGGCCTGTGCCCGGATGCGGCGGCAGACGCCGGAATTCATCGAGGCACCCGGTGTCCGGAACGCATTCCCCTGGCGCAGGGCCTCGACCCTGAGCCGTATATCGGCGTCCCAGGCCCCCGGGGGGAAATGAAGGACATCCCGATCCTCCAGGATGGCGGCCAGTTCGCAAGCCAGCCGATACCGCCCTATCCTGCGTCCCACCAGGAGCATATGGCCGAGGCGGGGATGCAGTCCCAGCTTCGATATGGTTTTGCCTCGGGCCGTAACCCGGCCCTGACGATCCAGAGCCCCGAGTTGGATAAGGAGCTCCCGGGCCGATCGGAATGCGACTTCCGGCGGGGGATCGAGCCATGGTATGCCGTCCGGTGTGGTGGTGCCCCAAACCGCCAGTTCCAGCACCAGCGAAGCCAGATCGGCGGAAAGGATCTCCGGAACCGACGCCGCCGTCAAGCCCTGATGTTCGGCTTCGCTCCAGAGGCGGTAACAGACCCCGGGGGCGATCCGCCCGGCTCGGCCCCTCCGCTGATCCGCCGAAGCCTTGGACACCCGCACCGTCTCAAGACGGCTCATCCCGGTAGCGGTCGAGAACCGCGGCACTCGCATCCAGCCACAGTCCACCACGATCCGGATCCCCTCGATGGTCAGCGAGGTCTCGGCGATGGCCGTGGCCAGAACGATCTTTCGCTTTTCCGGAGGCGTCGGCCGGATGGCCCTCTCCTGGTCCACCAGTGGAAGATTTCCGTAAAGGGGGGCTATGGAGATGCCGGTGCCTGCCAGGCGCTCGTCGAGGAGCTGGGCCACCCTCCGTATCTCTCTCACGCCGGGCAGAAAGGCCAGGATACTTCCGTCCTCAGCCGTCACGGCTTCCATCACCGCCTCGACCGTTCGTCCTGCAATCTGATGTTCCTGTCCCCAGGATTTCGCCGCCTGATTTATGTGCCGGGTTTCCACGGGAAAACACCTGCCGGAACTCACGATTACCGGTGAATTACCTATCAGGCGACCCACGGGCTCGCCCGCGAGAGTCGCAGACATCACCAGGATCCTGAGGTCTTCCCTGAAAACACTGCGGCTCTCGAGGCAGAGCGCCAGTCCCAGATCCGTCTGAAGACCCCTTTCATGAAACTCATCGAAGATCACGAGCCCGACTCCGGAAAGCGCCGGGTCCCGCTGAATCCAGCGGGTGAGGATCCCATCGGTCACCACCTCCACACGGGTGGATGCGCCTACCCGGCTCTCCAACCGCACCCGGTAGCCCACTGTTTCACCGACATCCTCTCCCAGCATCGCAGCCATCCGCCTTGCCGAGGCTCGAGCCGCCAACCGACGGGGTTCCAGCATGATGATTTTGCGACCGGAGAGCCAGGGCGCATCCAGCAAGGCCAGGGGCACGCAGGTGGTCTTTCCTGCCCCGGGCGGTGCGATCAGCACCGCGCCCGCCCCTGCCGACAGGGCCTGCCGCACCTCCGGAATCACCGATATCACCGGCAGGCCTGCCGCCTGCCGCCGCCACTTTGGGACATTATCCGCGTTGATCATCACGTTCTCTTAAGCCCTGCTTTTCAATGAGATCGACTCATGTCGCCAGAAACCGGCCCGGCGAAGGGTCGTCGAGTTTTCTGTGGACATCCTTGTCAATAACTTTTAGACTGAATTATCAAGGCAACCGCATGGGGCCAAGAACGCCCCCTGACGACACCCGCTTCTGAACACCGAAAGCTGAAATGAATACATGAATAAGTCAAAACATTCCGATTTGGGACCTGTTTTCGTCGCTCCTCCCGACGCACGGCCGAATGTCTGCGGACCGCAGATCATCCTCGGGACGCCGACGGGTGATGCGCCCTGCTGAGGCCCCAAGCCCGACCCCGAGGCCGGGGTCCATGAACGGCCGGGGTATGTCATCGAGCCTTATGTAGACGGTTTTGTGGAGACGTCCGCAGGACCCGTTCCCCGTGTTGAAACAGCGGTCTCGCTCCGGGACAAGCTCGGCACCGTCAAGACTCGCCTCGGCATCGGGCGGTACAATTACAAGGTGGTCCCCGGTCTCTACTGCGTGGGAACGCCCGGCCCGGAATCGCCGGTGCTCATGACCGCCAACTACAAGCTCACCTTCGACGCTCTCCGGAAAGAGCTGGGAGGCCTCGATGCCTGGATCCTGGCGGCTGACACCCGGGGGATCAATGTATGGTGCGCCGCCGGAAAAGGGCTCTTCTCCACCGAAGAAGTCGTCCGCCGGGTAAACAGGTCCCGGCTCGCAGAGATCGTCTCCCACCGGGAATTGATCCTGCCGCAACTCTCCGCCACGGGGATCGCCGCCCACCAGGTAAAGAAAATCTGCGGTTTCAAGGTCATCTACGGCCCGATACGGGCCGCCGACATTCCCGCCTTCATTCAGGCGGGCAAAACGGCCGACCAGGCCATGCGGACGGTAACCTTTACCTTCCGGGAGCGTGCCGTCCTGACGCCTGTGGAGATCCTTCTGCTGCGAAAAGCGCTGGCCGTCGTCATCATCGCGACCCTGTTCCTCTCAGGTTTCGGACCGGGGATATTTTCTATGGATGCCGCCCTTTCCCGGGGAATCCCCGCCGTGTGCGCCACGCTCTTCGGCATCCTGGCCGGGGCGGTGATCGTGCCTTTCCTCCTGCCCCACTTTCCCTGGCGGGAGTTTTGGATCAGCGGGGCCCTGGCCGGCATCGTGGCCGGCGTGGCGAACACCTGGCTTTTCAACGGGAGGCTGGACGCCTGGGAATCCCTTTCGCTGATGCTCTGGACCGGCGCTGTCGGCTCTTATCTGGCCATGAACTTTACCGGTTCAACGCCCTACACCTCCCCTTCGGGGGTGGAAAAAGAGATGCGCAGGGCAATCCCGGCCCAAGTCGCCGCCGGCTTGATCGCCGTCGCAGTCTGGTTTGCAGCCCCGTTTTTCGGGTAGCCGGAAATTGACAATCGGCAAACCCGCCGGACATAATCGACACGATTTCAACATCCGGATATCCAACGGATTTTCAGATATGGACAACGCATGAAAGATTTTAGATATATCGGCGGTGTCGCTACCCTGGAGCTTGATACGGGCCGGTGTGTGGGCTGCGGCATGTGCGAGACGGTCTGCCCTCACCGCATCTTCACGGTGCGGGAAAAACAGGCGGTCATCCGCGACATCGACGCCTGTATGGAGTGCGGCGCCTGCGCGCGGAACTGCCCCACAAAAGCCATCGCAGTCACCCCGGGCGTAGGCTGTGCCGCCTACATCATCTCGACCTGGATACACCGCATCAAAGGATCAGCAGGGACGCGATGCTGCTGAAGACCGGCCGGCACCATTCCGTCGATTTCGAAAGCTTCGCCATCAAAAACTTTCATCGACGAATTTATTCGCCGTCAGCTTCAACCCCTTGCCCGGAAGGGTCATCAGGGTTGAGGTGCCGTGGGCGACCAGACGGCCGTCGGCGTCCAGAACCCGGGCCTCGGCATAGCTGATGGATTTGCCGAAACGAATGGTTCGGCCCTGGGCCGTCAAGCGTCCCTTCAGCACAGGTTCCAGATAGTTGAGCTTCAGATCGATGTTGACCAGACCCGCGTCTTCGGGGAGACGCATGAACACAGCCCAGAAGGTGGCGGTGTCGATCAGGGTCGCCAGCACGCCGCCGTGGACGATGCCGAACGGCTGGAGATGGCAGGAGCCTGTATCGAGCATGATCGTGGCGCTGTCGATCTCGATGGCCGAAAGCCACATGGCCATATGATTGGGGAACGGGCTGGTTTTGACCACATGAATCAACTCCTCGATGTATTCCGGATTCGGTTTTGGCATTCGCCCTCCGCTTTGATAATATTGGACACACTTATCTTGCATACAAAATTTTAGCACCTGAAAATTCCTGATGTGCAGATCAGCCGCGGGGGGATAGCAGCTTGCGCAGCAGCATCCGGAAAATCATCTCTTCTTCATCGGTCAGGTTCGACAGGAAGGAACGGTTTTCCGGCTCCACAAGAGCACCGATCTTGTCGCTCACATCTCGACCTTTTCCGGTGAGGCAAATCCGTATCGCCCGACGGTCGTCGGGATCAGCCTGTCGTTCCACAAGACCTGCACGGGCGAGGCGGTCGATAATCCCGGTGAGGGTGGCGCTGTCGAGTTGTACCCGGCTGCCCAGCCTGCCCGACGATACGCCGTCTTCATCCGCCAAAAACGCAAGCACCATTCCTTGAACCGCTGTCACGCCGAATCCGGCGACGCAGTCACTCCAATGCCTTGCACCGGCCTGACCAGCCTTGGCCAGTTGAAAAAAAATGCATTCGTGAGGTTTCACCGTTATCCTGTCTCTATAATCGATATAATTAGTTTGCACACAAGCCTTATAGGATAACCATCCGTTTTCGTCAAGAAAAAATCGATTGACACCGCGACGTGTCGAAACACTTCGAATCAACATCGATGCCGGACCGTCTGCATCGATTCGGCTTGGGCTCATCCCACAAAGCGGATCAAAAACTTGACTTGTCGTGATTCGGCCATATCTTTTCCGGAATTTGCACATCAAATCAAAGGAGCTAAAATGATGCAGAAAGTCGAAAGCGGCATGTTTATCAGCGTAAACTATACGGGGACCCTTGAAAACGGAGAGGTGTTCGATACGAGTGAAGGGCGGGCGCCACTGGAGTTTCAGACCGGTGAAGGCCAGCTGATCAAGGGGTTCGAGGATGCTGTGATGGGCATGTCGTTGAACGAGAAGAAGACATTTACCCTGCCGCCCGAAGCAGCCTACGGCCATCGGGACGACACCCGGGTTCATGACTTTCCCCGGGCCGATCTTCCGGCAGGCGTCTCCCCGAAAGTGGGCGATACCGTAACCTTTTCCACGCCCCAGGGACAGCAGATACCGGCCAGGCTTGTCCGGATGGACGACGAGAACCTGACCTTCGATCTCAATCACCCCCTCGCCGGGGAGAGCCTGACTTTCGCCGTCGAGGTGGTGGGCATCAGCGACACCCCCACGCAGCAGCCCCACGGATGCGGGTCGAACTGCGAGTGCGGTTCGGGGTGCAGCTGCTGAACCGCTGAAACCCTGCAACAGAAATCACCCGGAGACGACGCTCGCGATACCAGCGAACGCCGTTTCCGGGTGAAAAGTCTTACCAGCTCCGCTTACTTCTTCTTGGAGCTCAGTTCAGGGAACTGATGATAGAAGTATTCGTTGGGAGAAACCGATTCCCCCTTTTTCTTTCTTTCTTCGTCTTCCCTCAGTTCCACCCTCCGGATTTTACCGCTGATGGTTTTGGGCAACTCTTCGACGAATTCGATGATTCTCGGAATTTTGAATTTCGCCAGCACCTTGATGGTGTGCTGAAACAGCTCCAGGGCAAGATCCCTGGAGGGTTGGTAACCCTTGTTCAGAATCACGTAAGCCTTGACCAGTTGATATCGTGTAGGATCGGGAGTACCCACGACGGCGGCCTCCATGACGGAGGGATGCTCGATCAGCGCACTTTCCACCTCGAAGGGGCCCACGCGATAATCGGAGGATTTGATGACATCGTCGGATCTGCCGACGAACCACCAGTACCCGTCCTTGTCAAAGGACGCCTTGTCGCCGGTAAAGTACATGCTGCCCTTGAAGGCGCCATGGGTTTTTTCGGGGTCGTCGATGTATTCCTGGAAGAGGCCCAGTGCCCGCCACCGGCTCAGGCGGATCACAATGTGGCCGGGTTCGTCGGGGGTGGTGATTTCGTTGCCTTCGTCATCGGTCAGGATCACGTCGTACATGTCTGAAGGATACCCAAAGGAGCCAAAGCGCATCTTGCCTTCCATCCAGGGCGGGTTTCCGATCATGGCTGTCGATTCGGTCTGGCCGTAGAAATCCCTGATCTCGGTCCCGGTCGCTTTACTCCACCGGTCGATCACCTCGGGGTTCAGGGGTTCGCCGGCACTCAGGGAGTATTTGATGGCGCTGAAATCGTATTTGGAGAGGTCCAGACGGACGAAGGCGCGCCAGGCGGTGGGCGGTGCACAGAAGGAATTCACCTTGTACTTGGCGATGGTGGCGACGTATTTTTCGGGGTCCAGCGCCGTAAAGGCAAAACCGGTTGCGGTGGCTCCGATATTGAGTGGGGCAAAAAAGCTGCTCCATGCCCATTTGGCCCACCCGGGAGCGCTCAGATTGTGGTGAATTCCGCCGGGTTCAAGCCCTTGGATGACCGCGGTCGAAAGGTGCCCGACAGGGTAGGAGGTAGCGCTGTGGCCTACCCGTTTGGGAAGCCCCGTGGTGCCCGAGGTAAAAAAGCAGAACAGGACGTCGTCCTTGCCGACATCAGCGGCATCGGCCGTGCCGGATTCGGCGCTGATTTCTTCATAAGACACCCATCCATCCTTTTTCCCCAATACAATTTTGGCCTTGGGCGTGCAGTTCGCCTTCACCAAGGCATCGTCCACCAACTGGGTCAGGCCTTCAAAGGCAACGATGACATCGGGTTTGTAGGACTCGAAGCGGAACTGAATCTCCCTTTCCGTCATGGTGGTGGCCGTGGGCACCGACACCAACCCCCCTTTGATACCTGCAAAGGAGGCAAACCAGGTTTCGGGAACAATCGGCGTCAGCATGTAAAGGTTGTTGCCCTTTGCGACACCTTTTTTTCTGATGAAATTAAGAAACTTATTTCCATTTTCCGCCAGTTCTCTGTAGGTGAACTGTCGCTCGGCGTCCGTGTCGAGATCCGTCCAGATCAGCGCGAGCTGATCACCCCGCTCCTTGACATGCACCCCTTCGAAAATTTCCGCGGCCCAGTTGAATTTTTCGGGCAGAGTGGTCTGGTTCAGCTTCTCAAAAAAAGCCTTTGCGGCCTCTTTCCTTTTTTCCATGTCTGCGATGGTGTTGAGCGCCATTGCATCTCTGTAAAAATTTTCCAACGACATACCCTTCCTCCATTTTAGTTGTTAGCCCACTGTCTTCCGTGATAACGATTCAGACCTCTTTCCGATTTTGACCGAGGCCCCCAAAAAATACCGCTTTACAGGGCTTTATCGACCCTGTACGCTTTAGAATTCAGGTCGTTCTCCCGCCGATGGTGCCCTTGGGAAAAATTCTGAGCGAGCGGTCGGTTGGTTGTTTGATTATGCTATTCCTTTAATTGCCATTCATTTAATTGTCAATCATTATTTTCTGGTGATTGACGCTTCCGTTTCCAACATGGGGCGCCCAAAGCCATTTTCCGGCCTCGGATGTCGATTTAACGCCTCATGGGTTGCGCGTTCCTCCGTATCAGGCCAATTTTATCTGTAAACATGGCATTGCAGATTCTGAAAAGCCATTTGGGTAACAAATCCGAACGCAAATGGTCTATCCGACTGTTGACGACCGCCCGCCAATGAGATATTGAAAATTATTATACAGATATTCAACTTCAGGCCGTATCCTTCCGGCACCGGCCTATGAAAGTTGAGGCAGATATAATCGATTCAGACCGGGGTAACCGGGAAGTTCGGCCTCTGCAACCGCCGGATGGGAAGGCGGCTGTCACGTCAGCCTTTGAAGAGGGGGTGATATGGCGATTTCAGCTCCGAAAATGCGATGCGAATCAGGATTCATGCTAACGCAGGTTCCCATTTTCCTTAAAAACTTTTCACTGTCCTTTGTCAAAGAAGGGTCTTGTATCGAATATTTTATCGAAAAGCGTTTTTCAACAGAAACCATTTCGTCCGCGCTGATCTTTTCATACAGTCCCATCGCAAAAGACCTGCATGTGTCTCGATTTTATCCCGAGCTGTATCGACAAACCGATTCGAAATACATGTCGGCCGCCTGCTTCTATCTCCTGATCCACCACTGCGCCGGATCTTATTCGATGGATGACGCCTGCCACATCAGCCTCGAAACGGTGCCGACGGTAAGCGACGGGTTTTACATCCGGTTGAAGGATTTCAATTTTCACGTTTATAAAAACCGTTTGGGCAATGTCGTTGAATTGATCAGCGATATCTTTCGCTTACCCGTCGATACGAGTATGATCAAGGAGCGGATTTTCCGCGATGGTGACATCCCGTTTCTGAAATAGAACTCGGGGAAAAATTCCGCTTTCGCCGTTTCGGAATTAAATGATTCAACTTTCGACTTTCATGACGATGACCGGAAAGATACGGCCTGTGAAAGTCGAAAGTTGAGTAAATGAGTTTAAACGAGGTATGGAAATCAGAAAGGAGAAAAACCCATGGTCAAGTTTTTATTCGTATTGAGTCAAGATGACAACGAAAAGGCAACCCGGTGTTTTCAGTTCGCCAGAATTGCCCATTCCAAGGGACATCATGTCGACATGTTTTTCATCGACAGCGGCGTCATGTGGGCCAACAAGGACAGGGACCTGACCCTCAAGACCGCCACGGGGGACTGCCCGGCGGACTATCTTCCCTATTTGGTGGAAAACGAAGTCGCCACCGGCATCTGCACCCCCTGCGCCAAGAATCGCGGACTCGACGAATCCAAATTCTTCAGTAATATGCTGCTGGACGGCGGGCCGCATCTCATCGACATGGCGGTTGAAGCAAAGGTGTTCAATTTCTGATCTTCCTCCCCGTCACAGGCTTCGGATGGACCATCCCGGCACGATTATGCATCGATGTCGCCCCGGGATGGTCCGTGATTCAAGGCGAATTCTCCGCTGAAGCGGTCTATCGATAGGACCCCGACCATGCATTGGAGCATCCGAAACATCACCGCGCGCCTCGCGCTTGCAGGTCCGTTGCCGCGCCTTTTTCTTCTGGCATATATAGCGATGATATCGGGATGCGGGGATGCGACCGCGCCTGAACGCAATACCGTCCTCGATGCCTGGGCCCACGCAGGCCAGGAGTTGGAACGCAGCACACTCGTGGATCAGGTCCTCCGATTCAATGCAGCCCATCGCGATCTTCGGGTCCGCCTGACCCTGATTCCCGAAGGCAGTTACAACGCCCAGGTACAGGCTGCCGCGGCAGCCGGCGAGTTGCCCGATCTGCTGGAATTCGACGGGCCATTCCTCTATGGCTATGTCTGGCAGGGACGACTCCAACCGGTGGATCGCCTGCTGACCCCGCATCTGCTCTCCGACCTGATCCCATCCATCATCGCCCAGGGAACGTACCACGGCCGCCTCTGGTCGGTGGGCGCCTTCGATTCCGGCCTTGGACTCTATGCCGACCGCACCCGCCTCGCCCGAGCCGGAATTCCCATTCCCACCCCTGCACGGCCCTGGACTTCTCTTGAATTCACCGAGATTCTCGATCGGCTGGCCGCCGATGACCCGGACGGACAGGTCCTTGACCTGAAGCTCAATTACGCAGGCGAATGGTATACCTATGCTTTTTCACCGCTTATCCAGTCGGCGGGCGGCGACCTCGTCGAGAGGAACGGCAGCGGCCGAGCGACGGGCATCCTCAACGGCCCCGAGACGGTTCGGGCCATGACGATCGTTCAGGACTGGATCATCAGTGGCCGGGTCGACCCCAACATCGATGATGCCGCCTTCATCACGGGCCGGACGGCACTGGCCATGGGCGGACACTGGAACTGGAGCCAATACCGTGAACACCTCGGCCGGGACCTGCTCTTGCTGCCCCTGCCCGATTTCGGTCGAGGCCCCCGAACAGGACAGGGATCCTGGAGCTGGGCCGTCACGGCTGACAGTCTGAATCCCGAGGCCGCTTCGCGGTTTCTCTCCTTTCTGCTGCGCCCGGAGGAGGTGCTCGCCATAACCCGCGCAAACGGCGCCGTCCCGGCGACCCGATCCGCCGTGTCGCGATCCCGCGACTACCGACCGGGCGGGCCGCTGCATATCTTTGTCGAGCAGCTTGAAACGGGTGCCGCGATCCCGCGACCCCGCACGCCGGCCTATCCGGTAATCACGGCGGCTTTTCAAAAGAGTTTCGACCGCATCCGCAGCGGCGGGGATGTCCAGGCGGCCCTTGACCGGGCGGCCCGGATGATCGACCTCGAGATCGAGGACAACCAGGGCTATCCACTGATCGGTCGAGGCCGGGAGGAAGCAATGCGATGAGAGGACGTTTCAGATTCGGCGAACAGACCCCCGCCGCGCTGATCATGGCAGGCCCGGCCATGCTCGGGTTGATCCTTTTCATCTTCACGCCCTTTATAGCGGCGCTGGTCTTTTCCTTCACCAATCTGCGCCTCGGCTCCCCCCTCCCCATCACTTTTGTCGGCGTCAAGCAGTTCCAGCGTATCTTCACCGATCCTGATTTCAACCGCGCCCTCGCCAACACCTTCGTTTTCGCATCGGCGGTGGTGCCGCTGCAGACGGCTTTGGCCCTGGGTCTTGCCCTGATCGTGAACCTGGGTGTTCGAGGCACTGTCGTTTTCCGGGCCATCTTCTTCATGCCCGTGGTCTTTCCCATGTCGCTGGTTTCAGTCGTCTGGATACTGATTTACGCCCCCGGCCCTGAAGGAATGATGAACGCGTTTCTGCATCTGCTCACCGGCGGCCGATGGACGGCCCGGGATTTCCTGCGCGATCCCGTCCTGGCGCTGCCGTCCATCATGCTTCTTTCCATATGGCAGGGATCGGGGTTTCAGATGGTGATCCTCCTCGCCGGTCTCCAGGGAATTCCAAAAGCCCTCTATGAAGCCGCTGCCCTGGACGGCGCAGGGGTCTGGCATCGCTTTCGGCATATCACGCTGCCCCAGTTGCGAAATCCTCTCCTCTTCGTCATGATGATCACCACCATCCTCGCCTTCCGACTGTTCGACCAGGTGCAGATCATGACGCGCGGGGGCCCGGATAACGCCACCACCACGGTGATGTACGAAATGGTCCAGGCCGTCTTCACCCGCCGGCAAGTGGCCCGGGCCAGCGCCATGACCGTGGTCTTCTTTGTCCTGGTGATGGGGGTAACATGGGTTCAGAGACGGTTGACGCATCCGAAACGGGAAACGGAATGAAGCGGATCCTGGCGCCGACACTGACGTACATGACGCTCACGACGGCGGCCCTGCTCTTTCTGGCGCCGGTGGCCATAATGACGGCGGGCAGCTTCAAGCCGGACGATCGGGTGTTGGTGGAGGCCGGCACCACGGCCGCCTTCATACCGACGGACGCCTCCCTGAAGAACTACGCAGACGTCTTCGCTCGCACCGACTTTCTCCGATTTCTGTTCAACTCACTTTTTATCAACGGCACGATCGTCGTCTGCGGCCTGATCGTCAATTCCATGGCCGCATACGCTTTTGCGCGCCTCCGCTGGCGAGGCCGCGAGCTTTGCTTCAATCTCGTTCTGGCGCTCATGATCCTTCCCTTCGAGGCTATCGCAGTGCCCCTTTTCTATGGCGTATCCATCCTCGGCCTGCGCGACACCTATACGGCTCAAATTCTGCCCTTCATCGCCAACGCCTTCTCCATCGTTCTCTTCTATACCTTCTTCATCGACCTGCCCCGGGAGTTGGAGGAGGCGGCGCGCCTCGACGGCGCCGGTACGCTGCACATATTCTTCGGAATCATCGCACCCAATGCCGGGCCGGCGTTCGCTGCTGCGGCGATCTTGTCGTTTCTGATCTGGTGGGGGTCCTATCTCTGGCCCATGATGATCACCATCGGCCCGCGGGTACGTCCCCTACCGGTGGCCATCGCCGCCTTCCACACCCTCCCCCCGCCGGCGTGGGGCGACATCCTCGCTTTTGGCGTGATGATGGCGGCACCGGTGATCGCGATATTCCTGATCTTTCAGCGCGGCTTCGTACGCGGCGTTGCCGCCTCAGCCATTAAAGGTTGAAGCATATGGCATCGATCGTTTTCGACCAGGTGAAGAAATACTATGACGGTGAGACCCCGGTCGTCGACCACCTGGATCTTGAGGTTCGGGATGGTGAATTCCTGGTTTTGGTAGGGCCGTCGGGATGCGGGAAATCCACGGTGCTCCGCATGGCGGCGGGGCTTGAGATGGTAAGCGACGGCGAAATCCGCATCGGCGGCCGGGTGGTGAACGACCTGCCGCCCCAGCAACGCAATGTGGCAATGGTATTCCAAAACTACGCCCTATATCCCCACATGACGGTCCGCCGAAACCTGGAATTCCCGCTGCGGATGCAGAAGCTGCCGCGCAGGGAAATTGCACGGCGGGTTTCGAAAACGGCTGAGATGCTCGGCCTCTCGCCGGTGCTGGACCGGCGGCCGAAAACCCTGTCAGGGGGCCAGCGCCAGCGCGTGGCCATGGGCCGAGCCATTGTCCGCGACGCCGACGTCTTCCTGATGGACGAACCGCTCTCCAACCTCGACGCTCGGCTGAGGATCCAGATCCGAACCGATATCGCCGCCCTTCAGGCACGCCTCAGGGTCACCACCCTTTACGTCACTCACGACCAGGTCGAAGCCATGACAATGGGGCAACGAGTGGCAGTGATGCGGTCTGGAAAACTCGAGCAGACGGCGCCGCCCCAAGCGCTTTACGAGCGCCCCGCCAGCGTCTTTGTGGCCGGCTTCATCGGCAGCCCGGGCATGAACATTCTCCGGGCTGAACTGGCTTCCGACGACAACGGCCTCGCCGCCCGAATAAACAGGTTCAGGCTGGCCCTGCCCGACGATATTTTTTCCCGATGTCCGACCCTCGAGGCATGGATCGGCCGAGAGCTCCTCGTCGGCATCCGCCCCGAAGGGATCTCTCTCGCCGATGAGCACGATGACGCCGGCATCCCGGCGGCGGTGCGGGCCACCGAATCCCTGGGTCATGAAACCATTCTCCACGCCGCCGCCGAAGTGACCACGGTCGCATTCGACGCCCAAACCCCATTCACCGCCGTCACGGAAACGCCGATCCTTTCCGCCGTACTCCGGGGCCACCGGCCATTACGGCACGGGGAGCCCCTGCGCCTCAGCATCAACTCCGGCAACCTTCACTTTTTTGCCCCCGACGGCAAGGCCATTGGATGTCCTTTTCATCCATGATGCGGCAACCCAGTCACCGCATCACCACCATCGGGCCATCGTCAAAACAGGAGAACTGCTCCGGTGTCATGATGTCGGCCACGGCCCCCCAGACAAACGCATCTTCTCCGGACATCCTGGCCGCCGTCACCCCAGGCGCCGACAGCACCACCGCCTGTCCGGTTCTCCGAGACAACAGCGTCTCCAGTTGATGACGGGTGACCGGTCTCCGGACTTTTACGATCACCCTGGACGCCTCGGGATCCCAGGGGCGGATATCCAGACCGGCCCGGCTCCCCGGCAGGAATATGGCGCCGGTGGCAAAATCCACTGCAAACGCAACGACGCCGGGTACGATAAAGAAAAGAAGCCCAATACCATCCAGCACCGCGACACCGGCGTCGATCCTGCCCATCTTCTGTCCACGACGTTCGGGGTAAAGAATCGTCCCGCACGATACGGTCACCGCTATAACGACCAGCAGCACGGCCAACGCCGTCCATCGTTTCACCAATGCATTTCTCCTCATCGCTTTTTCCGTTTTTCCGAAATCGCCGCACCACCCTGTTGATATCATGCGACTTCCTTGGCACCCCGGCCGAAACCTGTCAAGGTATAATGTCACCCTTTTATGGTTGCGCGTTCGCCGTTCTCAAGCGTCATCTGCGCACCCAAGTGCCGTCCATCCGGGGACACCGTCGGCAAAACGGATTTTCGAAACGCCCGATCGTGGTCGGCATTGACAATAAAACCTTCTTCCAGTATTGGATTTTTTTTAACGATGGCGGGGCGGGATTTTCCATGATAGGGTTGGATTCAGCCTTACAGTCCGGCAGATTGGTGCTGTATCTCTGATGCCCCACGGGGTGTATTTTCTGGTTTAAGGAATCATGATTTCAGTGCGTGCCTGTTTTATCCTGTCCGTTATCACCCTCATTTCAATGCTCCCCGGCTGTACCGGATCAAAGGCGTCATTGGCGTCGGGCGGCGAGACAAGGGTAACGCTGGTCCGGATGGCTTCTGTCGACCTGGCGGCGGCCTTGATCAGAATCGCTGAGCCGGGCGATGACAATACGCTCATCAGGGATCCCGGCTGGCGTGAGTATATTATGGAAATCGAAAATCGCAGCCCGGAAATTCTCACGGTGCAAAACGTCAAGCTACTGAATCGAACGGGACGCTACGTGGATTCCGCCGGGATCTACGAACAAATCACCTCCCCCCCGAATGTCATCACTTCGGTGGCCGGCGATGTCACCGGAAAAGCGGCCGGCATAGCGGCAGCCACCTTCGTGCCCTGCGGCGGAACCGTCTTGAGCGTTCTTTCCAACGCCAGGACAACCTCCTCTGCCGGAAGGACGGCCGAGGCCAGACGTGAATTCATGTTTCGCATTCTGAAGAACGTCGAACTGGCACCCGGAGGCACGGTGGAAGGCAGCGCCTTTCTGCCGAACATTCCGAATCCCAAAGCACTGGTGGTGGACTATGCCGGTGAAGGAAGGAAGGCTCGTATGGAAATACCACTGATACCCAGAGGGCTGTAGAAATGGAAGGTTGACCCCGGTCTTCAGTCGGCGCCGTCGTCGATGCTGAATAGCCACCACCGGGAAACCGGTTTAGGGCCATGGGGTTGCCGGTCAAAATAGATCCTCGCCGTCCGCTTGTCCGTAGTCACCACCTCGAACCAGTGCTTCCGCACATAGCGTTCTTTGCTGCCGTGACGGCAGAAACCGGTGTCCCGCCATACACGACGAACCCCCGCGATGGCAAGGGTCTGGCCCCGCCAGGCAAATGCGGGGGGCAACCCCGGCCCCCCCGCCGCCATGGGCTCCGAATCGAAGTTGTCACCCATCGGTGCGATGGGCTCCGACACGAATCGCTGTTTGCCTTTCGACTTCGTCATGACTCACCCGTCGTTCAATTCGCACGAGATTTGATTTAAGTCAAACCAATGCTCATAGTTATCCTGTAAGATTCTGATCATAGAGATAATCTCATAACGGAAAAATCCAAGGCCGCCGGAGGCAGTCCGACAGCGCCGGAGGCGATGCCTGAAGGAGGATCAGCCCATGAAATGTCCGGGACAGGATACCCAATACTGGAAAGAGGATGCCATCTACGAGGTGAAATGCCCTGAATGCGGAGGGAATGTGGAGTTTTTCAAGGACGACTCGGCCCGAAAATGCGAGCACTGCGGGCATCGGTTTCCCAACCCCAGGATGGACTTCGGATGCGCTGCCTACTGTAAGTATGCCAAGCAGTGCATTGGAGACCTCGCCCCCGAGTTGCTGGCCCAACGGGACAGCCTGCTCAAGGATCGGGTGGCCGTAGAGATGAAGCGTTATTTCAAAACGGATTTCAAGCGAATCGGACACGCCACCCGAGTGGCCCGGTATGCGGAGGCCATCGGAAAACAGGAGGACGCGGACATCGCCGTCATCATGTCGGCGGCCTACCTCCATGACATCGGCATCCACGAGGCGGAACGGCGTCACGGCAGCACCGCCGCCGTCCATCAGGAAAAGGAGGGACCTCCCATCGCGCGGTCGATCCTGGAAAAGCTGGGAGCCGAGACCGAACTCATCGAGGAGGTCTGTGACATCGTGGGTCACCACCACCATCCGCGGTCCGAGGAGACGCTCAACTTCAAGGTCGTCTACGACGCCGACCTTATCGAAAATCTGTCGGAGCAGCTGAAGAAAAACGCCGTCACCGAGGAAAAGCTGAACCACCTTCTCGAGACCGCCTTTTTAACCCCGAGCGGCCGCGAGGAGGCCCGCCGGGTCCTGTCGGCAAATTGATCTCCCCGGACTATTTCTCCTTCGTGGCCCGGCCCTCACGCCGGGCCTCCGCAAGGGCGGCGCCAATGAACGCCGTAAAGAGCGGGTGGGGCGCCATGGGCCGAGACTTGAACTCGGGATGAAACTGGCATCCCAAAAACCAGGGGTGATCCTTGAGCTCAACGATCTCCACAAGCTTCCCTTCAGGATAAATGCCGCTCACCACCAACCCGCTCTCGATGAGACGGTCAAGATAGGCGTTGTTGAACTCGTACCGGTGACGATGCCGTTCCGAGATCATCTCCTGCCCATAGGCCGCATATGCCAGGGTATCCTTCTCCAATCTACAGGGATAGGCTCCCAGGCGCATCGTGCCGCCCTTGACCGAATCAGCGTCCCGGGTCTGAACCGTCCCTGTTTTTTCGTCGTACCATTCCCGCATCAAATAGATCACAGGGTCCGGCGTATCCTGGTCGAACTCCGAACTGTGAGCCTGGGATAACCCGGCCACGTTCCGTGCAAATTCGATCACCGCGATCTGCATGCCGAGGCAGATGCCGAAATAGGGTATCTTTCGGGTCCGCGCATAGCTCGCCGCGAGGATCTTCCCTTCAATCCCACGGGCACCGAATCCGCCGGGGACCAGAATCCCGTCGACCCCGGCCAGCTTTTCAGCGCAGGTTTCCGGCGTGATGGTCTCCGAATCCAGGAAAAGCAACCGAACCCTGGCGCTGTTGGGAACGCCGCCGTGGTAAAGCGCCTCGTTGAGACTCTTGTAGGATTCGGTGAGATCCACATATTTTCCGACAATGGCGATGGTCACCTCATGGTCCGGCGACTTGTAACGCCGGACAAATTCCTCCCATGCCTCGAGCCGCGGCGCCCGGGTCCAGATGTGGAGGGTTTCCATGATCCGATCGTCGAGCCCTTCGTCATGAAAGCCCAGGGGCACCTCATAAATACACTCCACGTCTTTGGCGGTGATCACCATCTGCTTGTCAACGTTGCAGAACAGGGCGATCTTGGACTTGATGCCGTCGTCCAGAGGACGGGAGGTCCGGCACAGAAGAATATTGGGTTGGATACCGATGGATCGGAGTTCCTTGACGCTGTGTTGCGTCGGTTTGGTTTTCACCTCCCCGGCGGTGGCGATATAGGGAACCAGCGTGAGGTGAATATAGCAGACGTTCTCGGAACCCACATCGGCCTTGAACTGGCGGATCGCCTCCAAAAAGGGGAGGCTCTCGATGTCGCCGATGGTCCCGCCGATTTCAACGATCACCACATCCACGCCGTCGGCCGCAAGTCGGATGCTCTCCTTGATCTCGTCGGTGATGTGGGGAATGACCTGGACTGTTCCACCCAGGTAGTCGCCCCGCCGTTCCTTGTTGATAACCGAGTCGTAGATGCGACCCGTGGTGAAATTGTTCTTCTTTCCCATCACCGCGGTGGTGAACCGCTCGTAGTGCCCCAGGTCCAGATCGGTCTCCGCGCCGTCGTCCGTCACGAACACCTCGCCGTGTTGAAAGGGATTCATGGTTCCCGGGTCAACGTTGATGTAGGGATCGAGCTTTTGAATGGTGACGCTGAGCCCCCGGCTTTCCAGAAGCGCGCCGATGGCTGCTGATGCCAGCCCTTTCCCCAATGACGACAAAACGCCGCCGGTTACAAAAATATATTTTGTCGCACACGCCATGATGTCCTCTTCAAGTCTCCTGACACAATGAGAAACCAGGTTTCAGAATAAAACCTGGTTTCCGTTGAATTCTCATGTTCACCGATCAAATCGATTTCCATTTATATTGTCAAACAGGTATGGATTTGTCGGCGTCGGTCGTCATCGGGTCGGCTCATGCCGGCCCAATGTGCCCCGACGGCGGGACGGCGGAATAATCAGCTACTCCGCAACGAAGATGTTTTTAGTGAACAGCGCACCTTCACCCAGTTCTTCTTCGATCCGAATGAGCTGGTTGTATTTGGCGATCCGGTCGGTTCGAGAGAGGGAGCCGGTCTTGATCTGACCGCCGTTGACCGCCACCACCAGATCGGAAATGAAGGTGTCTTCGCTTTCGCCGCTTCTGTGAGAGATAACCGTAGTGTAACCGGCCTGGTTGGCCATGGCGATGGCATCCAGCGTCTCAGTCACGGTACCGATCTGATTCAGCTTGATCAAAATCGAATTGGCAATCCCGTTCTCAATGCCGTCACTGAAGATGCCGGGGTTAGTGACGAAAACGTCGTCGCCGACCAACTGGACGCCCATACCCAGACTTTCGGTCATTCGAGCCCAGCCCTCCCAATCCTCTTCCGCCAATCCATCCTCGATGGACAGCACCGGATATTTTGAGATCAGCTCGCCGTAATACTCGATCATATCCTCGGCGTTAAGTTTCTTTCCCTCGGAGGCCAGATGATATTTACCGTTCCGGTAAAACTCGCTCGCCGCGGCATCCAGCGCGATGCCGATATCGTTACCCGGCGCATAGCCCGCCGCCTCGATGGCTTTGATGATATACTTGACCGCGTCCTCGTTGGATTTCAAATCCGGAGCGAAACCGCCCTCGTCGCCTACGGCGGTGTTGAGATTCTCTCCTTTCAGAATCTTTTTCAAGGCATGAAAGGTTTCGGCGCCCATCCGAACGGCCTCGGCGATACTGTCGGCGCCAAAGGGAATGATCATGAACTCCTGTATGTCAAGGGTGTTGGCCGCATGAGCGCCGCCGTTGATGACGTTCATCATGGGCACCGGCAGATATCGGGCGTTAACACCCCCCAGGTATTTGTAGAGGGAGAGCCCGTAGGCAGCGGCCGACGCGCGGGTCGCCGCCATGGAGACCCCCAGGATGGCGTTGGCCCCCAGCTTTGACTTGTTGGTTGTACCGTCCAGCTCGATCATGCGCTGGTCCAGGGCATACTGGTCCGCGGCGTCCATTCCCTGGACTGCCGGAGCGATTTCGCTGATGACGTTATGGACGGCCTTGGTCACGCCTTTTCCCAGGTACCGCCCGGCATCACCGTCCCGGAGTTCCAGCGCTTCCCGCGTACCCGTCGAGGCGCCCGAAGGAACGATAGCCCGCCCCGTGGCCCCGCAGGCCAACTCCACATCGACCTCTATGGTTGGATTTCCCCGGGAATCCAACACTTCTCTCGCCTTCACCTCAAATATCTCGGTCATAAATACGCTCCCCTTATGTTTGTATGCCTGAATTCAAAAACGTGCGGTGTGTCTCTCAATCTTGATGATCTGATCGCTGTCGGTACAATCGTCAATTTGTACTCTCCTCCGGATTTGATGTCAAGCCACGGTTGGACCCCCTCATTTTAAATTGACAAAACCCCTTGAAAAAATGTTAGTCTGCCTGGGTCAAGTCCATACAAGCCAAACAAAAGTGAAACCAGTAAGGACCGAAGGAGCATGCAGAAAAAAGACTTTTATTCCCAATCCCATCTCATCGTCTCCGCCATCCGGGTACTCTCTCACACCGGAGTGGAGGCACCGTCCATCTCGGAAGTCTGCGACCTTCTGAAGTTTTCCCTGGAACAAGGGCACCTGATCTGCAACAAGCTTCACGACGCACAGATCATCGAGATGGTCGAAGGCCCTTTCGGGATCCGCCTGTTCGTCCGGAACCACATCAAAATCGAGGAGATTCCCCAAAATATCGAGGGCACCTCCCTCAAGGACGAGCTCGAAAAATTCCAGTCGAGCCGCAAGGATTTCAAGGATCGTATTGAAAAATTCCAGTCCCGAAAAGAACAGGAACAGCGGGAGCTTTTTGCCAAGATACAGGAAAAATTCAAAAAAACGAAATCGTGACGTTTTTTATCGATCTGAAAACCGTCCGTCATCCCGAGCCTGTTCGGTCCGGTGAGCCTGTTTCTCGAGCCATCCGGTCCGCTCGGGCGACCGGCTGTCGAATTTCGGGACGTAGGGTTTGATGTCGAGAAGCGGCGTGCCGTCGACGATGTCCACCTCCCGAATGTAGAGACGCCCTTCCTCGACCCGGAGGAGGCGCACCACCGAAAGCCCTATGGCGTTGGGCCGGGCCGGGGCCCGGGTCGCGAAGAGCCCGTGAGCGGCGTCGTCCAGAAACGGCATGACCGTCAGACGGGCGGCCCCGGCAAGGTGACAATGGTATAGCAGGATAAGATGGGAAAACCCCTCGACGTCCCGAAGCCCTTCGTGAAATTCGGAGAAGACCTCCACCACCCCGCAATGATCGAGGCCGCCGGGCGGCTGAATCGGAGTTCCCTCCGGGCAGTTGAAGGGGGTGTGGATGATGCCGATGGGACGGTATTCAATGGTCTCCATGAAGCGCTATTCCTTTCCTGCAAATAAGATAAGTTTCGCCGGTTGCCCCCGCCGCTACGGGCGTCAACGGATCCAGATAGACTGTCCTTGATAGGGGAGCGTCACCTGGAACCCTTCCGCCGACAATCGATCCGCAAAGGCGGCGGACTGTTCCGCTTCGCCGTGGACCACCGCAATGCGTTTCACGATCAGATTGGATTTTTTGAGGAAACGCATCATCTCGTTCTGATCGCCGTGGCCGCTGAAGCCGCCGAGCCTCACCACATGTGCCCGCAGGGGATATTCCTTGTTGAGGAACCTGACGACGGGCGGATCTCCCGTCCTCCCCGAATCCTCAAAGGCCTCTCCCTGCTCCAGAATCCGCCGCCCCAGGGTATGCTGCGCCATGTAGCCCACGAAGAGAATGGTATTGTCGGGGTTGTGGATCTTGTATCGCAGATGGTGCAAAATACGCCCCCCCTCGCACATGCCGGAGGAGGCGATGACGATATGAGGTCGGGTCTCCTGCATCAGTGCCATGGAATCCTCGACGCTCTGAACGAAACGGATCTGACCGAAAGAGAAAGGGTTCTTGCCTTTTTTAAGAAAAGTCTCCTGGGTTTCCTGGTCGTAGACCTCGGGATGCTCCCCGAACACGCGGGTCAGCTTGACGCCCAGCGGGCTGTCGATATAGACCGGTACGCGTTCGATTTCATGATTGTCGTAAAGTTCGTGAAGGACGTAAATGAGCTCCTGGGTACGACCAAAGGCGAATGAAGGGATAACCACCGATCCTTTTCGTGCCCATGTCTCCTGGAGAATCCGCTTGAGATGCGGCTTGAGATCCTCCACCGGCTCGTGGAGCCGATTACCGTAAGTACTCTCCATGACGAGCAGGTCAAGATTCCGATCTTCCTCCCTGAACTTCAGGGTCGGGTCTTTGATGATGGGCTTGTCGAACCGCCCGATATCCCCGGTATAGCCGATGGTGTATTGAGAACCGTTCTCCCGGGCCTTGATGATCGAAATCGCCGAGCCCAGAATGTGACCGGCCTCATAGAAGGTGCAGGAGGTGTTGATGCCGATGGTGACCGGGTGACCATAGGGATAGCCGTCGAAGGCATCCAGAGACTGCTCCGCCTCCTCGACGGTGTAGAGCGGCTCGACGCCTTCCAGACGATATTTTTCTATCAGCTCATTGATGGCCTCCACATTGAGTCCGTGACGATCTTTTTTCAGGAGGGACTTGATGTCGTTCATTTCCCGACTGCTGAGTTTCCGCGTTCCGTTACCCGAACGAAGCCTTGAGAGGGAGGCGCGCACCGTCTTGTAGTTGAGGTAATTGGCATCCGACTCCTGGATATAGGCGCTGTCCGGCAGCAGATATTGGCATGCATCGGCGGTGGCGCGGGTGCAGATAATCCTCCCGGCGAATTTTTCCCGGGTCAGCATGGGGATACGTCCCGAATGATCGATGTGGGCATGGGATAGAACCACGTTGGTCAGGATTTCGGGTGCAAAGGGAAGGGTCCGGTTCTTCCGGTCGCTTTCCTTGCGCCGCCCCTGGAACATACCGCAGTCGAGGAGAATACGGTCGGTTTCGCTGGTAATCAGGTGCATTGAGCCGGTAACTTCACGGGCGGCACCGTAGAACGTTATGTACATGACACTCCTTGGCTTGGGAATTTTGCAGCCGGGTCGGTTATCGGCCCGTATTGGAACGGAGGCAGTGAAAAACGCTATGCGCCGTGGGTTGCCTTTACCGCCTCCCGATCGATCCCGCCGTCTTTTTTCCTGGGCAGGGCCTCGACAAAATCGACATACCGGGGCTTCTTGTAACGGGCAATGCGCCCGGCGACGAAAGCGATGAGTTCTTCAGCGGTAAGAACACTGCCGGGCTTCCGCACGCAGACCGCCTTGATCCCCTCTCCGAACTGAGGGTCGGGGACCCCGATGACCGAAGCCTCGACGATGTCCGGGTGTTCAAGGACGACAGCCTCAACCTCCGCGGGGTAGACATTCTCGCCCCCGGGCTTGATGAGTTCCTTCTCCGGTTTCCGTCCCTTGAACCAGAGAAAGCCATCCTCGTCAAAGCAACCGATGTCGCCGGTGTGGTGCCACCCTCCCCGGAACGTCCTTTCCGTTAACTCGGGCTGGTTCCAGAACCCTTGAAAGACAAGGGGGCCCTGAACGAGGATCTCGCCCACCTCACCGGGAGGAACATCCCCGTCGGCATCGTCCGCGATCCGAACCTTGGTCAGCAATCCCACACGGCCGGCCGCCCCCGGGCGTTCCATGGCCGGCGAAAATGTCACGAGGCCCGATGTTTCGGTCTGACCGTACAGAATCCAGAAGACAGCCCCGATCCTGGCCTCGAAAGGCCGAATATTGTCCGGTCCATCGATTCCCATGACGTGGCGAAGAGATGACAGATTCCGCTCCCCTTTGTCTGCGGCCTGGGTCAGACGGGTCAGCATGGGGGGGAAACTCCCCCAGACCGAAACCTGTTCGCGTTCAGTTTCCGCCAAAGACCGATGCTCGTCGAATTTTTCGATCACCACGTTCTTGCCGCCCACGTGCATCACCGACATTGAAAGGTTGAGCCCGGTGATATGGAACATTGGCAGCATGTTGAGGTAAGCGTCTTCGGCGGTGAGTCCCATGGTGGCCGAGGTTTGAAGATTGCCGTAGATGATATTGGAATGGCTCAGAACAGCCCCCCTCGGTCGGCCGTCCACAGCTGCCGTATAGATGATGCAAAAGGGATCATCCCCATGGACGGGGCCCGGCGCCTTAAAATCGGCTCGAACGGCATCCGCCGCCATTTGGTCCATGTCGGGACGTCGGCTGTCGGTCGAATTCCAGAACACCGTTGTCATACCGCCGGCCTTTTCACCCAGGGCTTCGGCCCTGTCGGCGAAATTTCCATCGGAGATCAGCATTCGGGGGCCTGCGTCGGAAAGAATGAATGCGATCTCGTCGTCCGAGAGACGCCAGTTGAGGGGCACAACGATAGCCCCCAGCGCCGATGCCGCGCCGAACAGCGTAAAAAACCGGTGATCGTTCATGGCCAGAATCGCCACCCGGTCCCCTTTCTCGACCCCCGCGTCGGCAAGGGCTGCCGCGAAAGCCTCGGCATCTCGAAGCAACGTCTGAAAATCACGTCTCAGCCCTCCTGAAACCACGGCGGTCCGGTCCCTGTAAAGATGAGCGTTTCGACGATACATATCGTAAATGGAAAAGCTACGCATGGATATCCTCCTGGAGAGTAGTTCAGCCCAAAACGCCGCTACGTCGACGCCGCATCGGTTCGGCGGGGGGTAAACCCCAATCCCCCGACGGCACCGAGGCCCGAAAGTCGATTCCATAAGTTTTAGGATTATGACGGAAACCCCAATGCGTGTCAAGCATCGAACGGCGAGGTGCCGAACCTTTCCTTCCCGGTGAACCACAAAAAGGTGGAACAGGAAAGAAAATTCATGTTATCAGGAGGTATGGATACGAACATGTGTCGACTGAAAGCGAGAAATCCATGACCCGCAAACGTGAACCCCTCAAAAAGCCGGTACATATCGCAGATGTCCTCAAGAACGCATTGACAGCCTATCGTGCCGAGGGAGACACCGAACTCATGAAGGTGTGGTCCCTCTGGAAAGGGGTTGTCGGCCACGGCATCGCGGAAAATACCCGGGCATCGGCCTTCAAAGGCAATCTTCTTATCGTCCATGTGAGCAGTTCCGCGTGGATTCACCATCTGCATTTCCTGAAACAGGAGCTCATCAGCAAGCTCAACGACGCCCTGGGCAAGGACCTGGTGGGGGACATCAAATTCAAGATCGGTCCCCTGTGATGGAAACCACCGAAGATGCCTTTTTCGAGAGGCGGATCCGGGTGCGACAGCACCGGGAAGGGTATCGGTTTTCCATCGATGCCGTCATCCTGGCGCACTACGCTGCAGGTCTCGGCACCTTTCCGGGTAACGGAATATCCATGCCTCCGCGGCACATCCTCGACCTGGGAACGGGGTGCGGGATCATTCCTCTGATCATCGCTTTTCGACGCCCCGCAGACCGCATCACAGGCGTCGAAATTCAGGATGAACTGGCCCGCCTGGCAGAAGAAAACGTTCAGCGCAACGGCATGGCGGACCGGATCACCATCCTTCACAAGGACCTCAAACACATCAGAAGGGAAAATCTCTCCGCCCCTGTGGATCTGGTCGTGAGCAATCCGCCCTACCGCAGACCCGGTTCGGGCCGGTTGAATGTCCAAAGCCAGCGCGCTGTCGCCCGACACGAAATTTGCGTCGCCCTTCCAGACGTCATCAGGGCCGCCGCAAGAACCCTTGATATTTCGGGGCGCTTCGCCGCCGTCTTCCCGGCCGAACGGCTGGTCGGTCTTTTTTTGGAAATGCAGACTGCGGGTATCGAGCCCAAATTCCTTCGGCTCGTCCATTCCCGCCGGGATACAGGGGCCAAGCTGGCTCTGGTGGAGGGAATGAAGGGGGCGCGCCCCGGCCTTTCGGTGTCCCCCGCTCTGGTCATCTACCGCGAGAACGGCAGTTATACCGAGGCGGCGACCGAAATGTTCAGGGGGTGAAGCCCGGCTGTTCACCATTGTGAGATTGCCGCAAAGATGCGACCCTACGCCAGGGGGTTGAACACCTGCCCCGTGATCACCTTGGGATAGAAATAGGTCGATTTTCTCGGCATGATCAATCCGCTTTCAGCCACCGCCCGCACCTGATCGATCCGGGTCGGGTTGAGGATGAAAGCGATGTCGTACTCGCCTGAACACACCCTCCGCACCGCCTTTTGAGGTGTCGTCTCGTAAGCGATGAGGTTTTCATTGTCAAGGCGGGCCTGGTCGAACCCCAGGAGGTCCATCAAAATCAGTCGTGTCAGCACCGTCACGTCCAGGTCCCGAAGCGCCGCCGGTACGGCATCTCCGAATCGATCCTTCATGACACCGGGCTTGAGAGTCATCAGAAACAGCCTCGGGTCATGCCTCATGAATACACCGATGACGTGTTGTTCGGCCCCCGCCGCCAAGCCTTTGATAAAGGTCGTGGGGACGCGTTCAGGATCACCGGGATCCACCGATATTTCAGCAATATCGAAAAAAGAGGCGGCTCGGGACATCAATCGATCCATCGCCTCCGGAGCAACGGCCTTCAGTAATCGGTGCGCCGGCAGGATGACCATACCCGGATCTTCCATGCTGCTCAGGTACATCATGACGTAATTGGCCGGGTGGGCGTCTGTGAATCCCGGGGTGTGCCCGGCCACCCAGTCCCGGTAGGTCAGGGCCGTCTCGTACCGGTGGTGTCCGTCGGCGATATAGATAGTTTTGGCGGCCATCTTCCGGGTCACTCGACCGGTGACATCGGGATCGGTGATCCGCCACAGGCAGTGTCGGTGGCCGTAGGTATCCGTGAATTCCATATCCGGCGTCTGCCGAACGACGGCCGCCATCAAGGTTTCCAGGATATTTTCCCGATCGGAATAAAGGGAAAATATCGGACTGAAATTGGCATGGCAAACCTTCATCAATTCGAAACGATCGGTTTTAACCTTGGAAAATGTCGTCTCGTGGGGCAGGATAATACCCTTGTCAAACGGTTCAAGCCGAACCCGGGCGATGAGACCATAACGCTTGAGAGATCGACCCGCCGCCGCAAATTCGACAGTGGTCAGATAAAAGGCAGGGGCCTGGTCCTGAACCAAAACCCCTTTCCGAAGCCAGTCTTCGTAATCACGGGCCGACCGGGTGTAGCGGTTGTCGGTCGGCGAGTCCGCATCACCGGTTTTGCCGAGGATCAGCCGAATGACGTTTTCAGGGTGAGCCGCATAAAACGCCGCTTGCTCCTCCGGAGAGATCACATCATAGGGCGGTGTGCTCACCGCTGCGAGATCCGTTACGATATCCGTATTATAGACGACTCCCCTGAAAGGGATAACTTCGGCCATGGCATGCGCTCCTTTGTAATTGATATATACGTTCTTCTTAAATCGGCATTTCTAACTGCTCCAACTCAAAAGGTTTTCTGATACTAGAAAGGCCCTGGCGATTCAAGTGAAATATCGCACCGTCCATGGTTTTTCCGATCTGTCCAAAATTTTTCAACAAGGGCATTGACAGACACCGTCAAACAGTATAATGAATCGTACTTGTCTGCTCTTGAGAGGGTTGGAGAGGTGGCCGAGCGGCTGAAGGCCCCGCTCTCGAAAAGCGGTATCCTGGCAAAACCGGGATCGTGGGTTCGAATCCCACCCTCTCCGCCAATTTTACACTGGCCTGTAGCACTCAAAACAGAGCACACGACATTAGAGGCTGAAATTCGCCTCGACTCATTTTTAACCTGATTGTTGCCCGATGTTATCTGGGAAACGCACACGGAGAGATGACCGAGCTGGCTGAAGGTGCACGACTGGAAATCGTGTGTGCTGTCACAAGCGGCACCGAGGGTTCGAATCCCTCTCTCTCCGCCATCAATCGGTTGACCTAACGCCTTTTTCTGTTCCGCCTGTATTTTCTGAACCGATTCCCGACTTCGAGGAGCTATTCGCGGATATGACGGTAAAATTCAATCGGGCACGGTAACACAGGCCCGTTGAAGTTCGGGAATTGTCAATGTCCTATTTGGTTCTCGCTAGAAAATATCGCCCTCAGACCTTTGAGGATGTGGTGGAACAGGAACACGTCACACGCACCCTGACCAATGCCATCCGTGCGGACCGCGTCGCCCACGCCATTCTGTTCTCCGGACCCAGGGGCACCGGCAAGACCACCATCGCCCGAATTCTGGCCAAGGCCATGAACTGCGAGACAGGGCCGTCACCTGTTCCGTGCAACGCCTGCAGATCCTGCCGCGAGATCACCGGAGGCAATGCCGTTGACGTCTTTGAGATCGACGGGGCATCCAACAACGGCGTGGACCATATTCGAGAACTTCGGGATAATGTCAAATACATGCCGGCGCACAGTCGATACAAGATCTACATCATCGACGAGGTCCACATGCTCAGTACGCCGGCCTTCAACGCACTCCTCAAAACCCTTGAAGAGCCGCCGGCCCATATTCTGTTCCTGTTCGCCACAACGGAACCCCACAAGATTCCCATCACCATCCTGTCGAGATGCCAGCAGCATCACCTTCGGCGAATCCCCTCCGAAAACATCGCTCGGCATATGGCCGCCCTTTGCAAGCGGGAAGGGACGACCATCCCCGAGGAGAGCCTCTCTCTCATCGCCGGAGAGGCCGGTGGCAGCATGCGGGACGCGCTGAGCCTTCTGGATCAGGTGATGACCTGCACCGAAGGGGAGATCACCCACGAAGGCGTTCTGAACCTCCTGGGTGCGGCCGATCGCGAGGTACTTTTCAGGATCACTGCAGCCCTTTTTTCAGGAAACGTCGCCGACATTCTCGAAATCATCGACGACGTCTATCGGCACGGCCGGGACATCAAGGCCTTCTTCGGCGCCGTGATGACCCATCTCCGCAACCTGTGGATCGTCAAAACAGTCAGGAACCCCAATCGACTCGTCGACCTTCCCACGGTCGAGATCGAGCGGATGGCCGCTCTTGTCCGGGACGTCTCCGAAACGCACATCAGCCAAATCATGGACGCCTTCACCCGGGAGGAATCCGCCGTCAAATTTTCAAGCCAGCCCCGGCTGGCGCTCGAAATGGCCTTTATCCGGCTATTTCAGATTCAGCCGGCTTTGCCCATCGGGACGCTGATCGAAAGACTTGACGATCTGGCGGGACGGATACCTGCGGCTCCGGAATATGGCCTTGACCGTACAAATTCAGCCCCGCCGGAGGTTCGGGAGCCCGATTCGCCGATCCTGACGCCGGCGCCGGTTTCTCCGCCTTCGAAAACGACGATGTCGGATACGGATCCGGCCCGAAGCACCGCAACGATGGAAGTTCAGGCGCCGCCGTCGGAAACCCGCACGAACAGACCCGAGGAATGCCGCCTGCCCGATATACCGGCCGATACCTCATATGATCCGGAGGAATCCCTCGACGTGACCTGGCGGAAACTGACGGCCCTGGCCTGCGGTCGTTCATCGGCGTTGGGATCATACCTCAACAGAACCGCTCTTGCGCATATCGGGGACGAAACGCTTGATATCATTGTCCATGGGAACGGATTCAATTTAAAACAGATCCATAAAAGACAAGAGTTTTTACAGGAGGCCGTACAGTCTTTCTTCGGCCGGAATTTTCACCTCAACTTTCGTTTGAACGATGGGGGAGAGGAGAGCCGGCAAAAAAAAATCGATGCGGTCAACACCATTCGGCAGGAAGCGTTGAACCATCCCACAGTAGCGGCCGCCGTTGAAATTTTCGACGGCAAAATCGTGGACGTTAAAATTCTATAGGAGATCGATAATGATGAAGGGCATGGGAAATATGATGAAGCAGGCCCAGAAGCTTCAACAGAAAATGGCTAAACTCCAGGAAGAGTTGGCCGCCGCCACCGTTGAAACCAGTTCCGGCGGGGGAATGGTCAAAGTCGTGGCCAACGGGAAGCAGCAGATCGTGTCCATCCGGATCGAGAAGGAGGTTGTCGACCCCGAGGACGTGGAAATGCTCCAGGATCTGGTGCTGGCCGCGGTCAACGACGCTCTCGCAAAATCCCAGGAAATGGTGTCCCAGGAAATGGGCAAACTGATGCCGGCCGGAATGAACATCCCGGGGTTGATGTAGACCTGAAAGAGATCTCCATACCCATGATGTACTACCCGCCGTCCATCCGCCACCTCATCCGCCACCTCGCGACCCTGCCCGGTATCGGTGAAAAAACCGCCGAGCGGCTGGCGCTCCATTTGGTTCGCGCCCGGAAAAAAGACGCCGAGGCTCTGGCTTACAGCATCCTGAACGTCAAGGAGAAAATCCGATTGTGCAGCCGCTGTTTCGGTCTGAGCGATACCGATGTCTGCAGCATCTGCAACAATCCGTCTCGGGACGCCGCCCTCCTCTGTGTCGTCGAAAACGTCTCGGAGATGATCGCCATCGAGCGTTCAGGGGCGTACTACGGCCGGTATCATATCCTCCAGGGGGCCTTGTCGCCCATGGACGGCATTGGACCCGACGACCTCCGGATCACCGAACTCTTCGCGCGGATCGACGAAGGCGAGATCAAGGAGATCATCCTGGCCACCAACACCCATCTGGAAGGTGAATCCACCGCCAGGTACCTTTCGGAGCTGCTTGAGCGTTATCCGGTCAAGGTAACGCGCATCGCTTCGGGCGTGCCCCTGGGAGGGGATCTCAAATATGTGGATCAGCTCACTCTCAAACGCGCCATGGAGACCCGTTATGTCCTTGAATGACATCCCTTGCGACGCCATCTTTGAATGCATCCAGTGCGGCGAGTGCTGCAACGGCTTCGGAGGGACCTTTGTTACCCCGGCGGACATTGCAGCCATCGCCGGGTATATTGGAGCGCCCGCGGAATCCTTTGTAAGGGATTACTGCCGGATGTCGGGAAGCCGACCGGTCATCGCTCAAGGCCCGGACGGCTACTGCATATTCTACCGGGACCGGCTCTGCTCGATCCATCCGGTGAAACCCCGAATGTGCCGCGCCTGGCCATACATCGAAAGCGTCCTGAAAGATCCGGCCAACTGGCGTATGATGGCCGGATCCTGTCCGGGGATGCGGGCGGATATCACGGACGCCTGCATACTCCGATGCGTCCGGGAGCAAATCGAAATGCGGGGCTTCTGATTCATGATCGGCATTCTGGATTCAGGTTTGGGAGGGTTGGATCTTGCCCGCAGGCTGATGGATCGCCTGCCGGCGTCTCGCTTGATTTACTTCGGCGACACCGCCCATGGCCCGTACGATGAAAAAGGCTCCGAGTCCATCCTTCGTCATGCACTCAGGGGAGCACGATTCCTCCAGGAGAAAGGCGCCCGGCGAATCGTCATCGCCTGCCATACAATCTCCAGCGCCGCATCCGAGGCACTGGCGGCCCAGCTGACAGCACCGGTGATCGACGTGGTCGCTCCCGCGGCGGCAGGCGCCGTCAGGGGCTCTTCGGGCAGAAGAATCGGTGTTGCGGCCGCTCGGGCGACGCTCTGGTCCGATGCTTACGAGAAGCATATTCGGATGACGGCCCCCGATGCCGCCGTATACACGGTGCCCTGCCCTCTCATCGGCCCCCTGATCGAGGAGGGGTGGCTGAAAAAACCCGAAACAACGATGATCGTCAAAAAATACCTCTCGCCCCTCAAGGTCCGAAAGATCGACACGCTGATTCTGGGCGATGCCCGCTATCCGGTTCTCGCAACGATCTTCCAGCGGAAAATCGGACGACGCGTCCGCCTTGTGGATGGCGCAAGCGAACTCCTGCCCCGACTGGTCGAGGACGGTGCCTTCTCGATAAGCGATACGGCCCCCGGTCCTTCGGAACACCATACGGCATTCTACCTGTCGGACGTCACCCCGGACACCGAAAGACGAGCGGCCATATACCTGAAAAGACGCGTCCCCTTCCACCGGATCACGCTATAGCTTCTTCGTCGGCGGCCCTTCCGGTTCCGGGTTCCTTTATTTAAAATCCATTATAATTTCAGCACTTCCTTCTCGAAGTTCGATGCGCGCTTCAGGATATCGCTTTTTGAACACCCGTATCATGGCCCGGTTTTCAAGGAGAACCGTTGCCGTAAAGCCCCGATAGCCGTTTTTCCGAGCGATTCTCTCCAGGATTTCCAGAAAGCGCGAGCCGATGCCCATCCCCTGGAAATCTTCACGCACCACAAAGGCGACCTCGGCATGATCGTCGTTCTCCTCGCCCAGGTAAGTCCCGATAGCCACGATCTCCTTGTGCCCCCGAAACCGCACCAATCCGATAAGAGACATGTTTCTGCGGTAGTCCACCGCAGCCCAGTGATTCTGGGCCATCTCCCGCGGAAAGAGGCGGACCCGTCGAAAAAACCGGTGATAGACCGTTTTTTCCTGAAGAGAATAAAAAAAGTTCCGATATCCAAACTCATCGGTGGGCAGGATGGGTCGGACAGCCATGCTTTTGCCGTTTTTGAGGGTGATGCGGCTTTTGTACCGCTCGAGAAAGAGAAGGTCCTCGGCTCGGGGGGCTTGTTGGTCGGCGAAGATGTAGTGGAAGGTCTTGGCGGATTCGATGAGCTCTTTCCGGAAATCCGGATGGGCGATCTGGGCCAATTCCACCACGCGCTGGTAGATACTCTTGCCCCGGAGCTGAGCGATCCCGTATTCGGTAACCACAAAATTGACATCCCCCCGGAGGGTGGCGACCCCCGCACCCTCACTCAGGTTTGGAACGATGCGGGATACCGTGCCGTTCTTGGCTGTGGACGGCAGGGCGATGATGGAAAAGCCCCCACGGGACATGGCTGCGCCGCGGATGAAGTTGGCCTGATCACCGATTCCGCTGTAGAAGAGGTGCCCTACGGAATCAGCGCAGACCTGACCGGTAATGTCGACCTCCAGGGCCGAACTGATGGAAATAAGGTTGTCGTTCCGGGCCACCACTGATGGATTGTTGACATAATCCGAGCTGCGAAAATAGAAGCGCGGATTGTTGTCCACGTAGTCATAAAGGGTGTGAGATCCCATGCAGAGGGACGCCACGGCCCGGTCGGGCAAATGCGTCTTGTTCCTGTTGGTGATGACGCCCTGCTCGAACAGGGGGACGAAGGCGTCGGTGATGACCTGGGTATGAATGCCAAGATCGTTCTTGCCGTGAAGGGATTCGAGAATCACATGGGGGATGCGCCCGAAGCCGACCTGGAGGGTCGCACCGTCTTCCACCAGATCGGTGACGTAGTAGGCGATGCGCTGGGCCACCTGCCGGTCGGGGATATCGGGGATCGCTTCGATCAGGGGTTCCTCATGAGGCACCAACCAGTCGATTTCGTCAACGTGGATAAAGCTGTTGCCGGCGGTGCGGGGCATCCGAGGATTGATCTGGGCGATGACCATCCCGGCATTTCGGGTCCCGGAACGCGTGACATCCACCGAGATGCCGAGGCTGCAGAACCCGAACCGATCCGGGGGACTTACCTGAATCAAAGCGACATCCAGTCCGATCTGGTTGCTGTCGAAGAGATCGGGAATCTCCGAAAGATAGGCGGGGACATAGTCGATTTTACCTTCAAAGGCCGCTTTGCGCATGATGGCGCTGATGAAAAAGAGCTTGAGGGCAAATCGCTCCAGAAACGAAGGATCGTCCATGTATTCGGCCAAGGTATAAGAGAGCATTTGATAGATGAGGATATCCTGAATCTCCGGGTTGCGGACCATTTCATGAATCAGGTGTCGAGGTTCGCCGCAACCCGAGCCGATAAAGACGCGACTTCCGCGCCGAATACGGGATACCGCCTCCCGGGCCGTCGCAACTTTACGCGCCGGACAGTGCTTCAACCAATCCTGCTTCCTTTTCATATTCCACCCGCCGGCACGGATTTTGACCTCCGGGCCGTCCGCTTCAGCCGACCGACTCCCCACCCCATTCCGTTCCTTTCCGAGGATCCTAAAAGTGAATAAGTGTTTGAGTTGGTCGATTATTGATGTTATTCAACTTTCGACTTTCATGATGGTGAGCGGAAAGAGGTGCCGGGAGGATACGGTCCGCGCCCCTTCAGCGACACTTGAACGAAATCGCGTGGGGCACGGGCCGTATCCTCCCGGCACCGGCCTATGAAAGTCGAAAATTGAGTTATATTTCTCTTTAAGGAAAGACCCATGCTTTGTCAAGGCGCTGCCGGCAACAGATGGAGAATCAGGGTACGAGAAGACATCAGCCGGCGGCATCGATGGACGACATCGGAATAAGAACTCAGGTTTCGACGATCGTGATGTTGACCCCAGAAATCGAAGGCCGAAATAAGGAGATATGAAGCGGATGAAAGATCTTGCCGTGGAACATCAGCGCATCGATGCTTACGTCCGGGAAGGACGAAAAGCCGATGCGGTCCAATTGGTTTTCAGTCTGATCGTCGAATGCGCCAAAGCCGGGGATTTTTCCTCGGCGTATGCGCTTCGGGAAAAACTTTTTGACGTCGATGCCATGGCCCTCGTCGAAATTATCAAATCGGCCGAAATCATCGAAGATGAAAAACGTGGGATCATCGAAAAACGACACTTGGAAATCTGGAAAAAACTTTACGAAACCCTCATGCCCGAGGAGGCAACCACCCTCTATTTTGCACTCAAGGACACGATCTACGATGTCGGCACCACCGTATTTCGTCAGGGATTCAAAAACCGGCGCCTCTATTTTGTCGATCGGGGGGAACTCAAACTGATCTGTCGACAAGGGTCGGAGGAGCGGCTCATCCGCGCCGTTGGGCCGGGGACCCTTGCAGGGGGAAACACCTTTTTCGCCGTATCCGTCTGCACCACCTCGCTCGTGACCTTGGGTCCAGCCAAATTGAGATATCTCGATCACGACGATTTCGTCAAATGGCGGCATACGATGCCCTCCCTCGCCGGAAAACTGGAAAGATATTTCGCTAAAACCGCAAAAGATTACGAACTGTTGAAGGAACAGGACATCAATCGTCGGCAGCATTCCCGGATCCGTATTCCCGGCGTCCTGAATTTTTCCATTCTGAATGCGGCAGGCGTCCCCATCACCGGCATCTTCAAAGGGAGCATATCGGATATCTCACTGGGAGGCATGTCTTTTTTTATCAAGATTACCAATACGATACTCCCGGAGATGCTCCTGGGTCGCCGGATGCGGATCGGATTCACCTTTTCGGGGGCAAACAGCGACATCAAGGTTGCGAAGACGGGAATCATCATTGGCGTCATTGATCACCTCTTCAACAACTATTCCGTTCATCTCCGGTTCGACCGCGAGCTGGACCCCCTGATCCTGAAGGCAGCCAAAACCCTTCAGCCGCTTTGAAGTTATCAATGAAACCTGCCGTCGGGGGTCGCGCCCAAACCGCCGCCGTTGTTGTCCGAGTTTTTGCAAAATATTCCGGCTTCAGGCGTTTTCCAGAAAATTCCCGTTTATCCCACATTTTTCTTGCGACTTTACCTACTTGGGCTTATACTAATAATTTACATTTATTATAAATGCTCATTATACGGCCGCTCAGGCCGAAACTGAAAGAGGCAAAAAGGATCATGGACCAGAAGCAATCCCCCATCATCCTCGGGTGTGATCACGCAGCGGTGACCCTCAAGGATCTTCTCAAGACCTACCTCGTCGATACGGCGGGCATCGAGGTCAAAGACGTCGGCACCTTCAGCACGGACGCTGTCGATTACCCGGATTTCGCTATTCAAGTGGCCCAGGCCGTTTCAAAAGGACGCTATAACCGGGGCATCCTTATCTGCGGCACCGGAATCGGAATGTCCATGGCGGCAAACCGTTTTCCCCACGTCCGAGCGGCACTGTGCAACGACATCTTCGCCGCAAAGATGTCCCGGCGGCACAACGACGCGAACATTCTCGTGCTGGGAGGGCGGGTCATCGGAGACGTTTTGGCGGTGGAAATTCTGAAAACCTGGCTGGAAACCCCCTTTGAAGGCGGCCGACATCAGTCTCGACTGGAGAAGTTCGATTGTGTGTGTTAAGGGATAGGGTCACAGGTTGAGCTTTGGTTTGGTGATGAAACGTAAGAAACTGAAAAGGAACGATCGTTGGAGCTGAATGTCATAGAGCAAACCGATCCCGAAATCGCGAGCATCATTGCACATGAATTGAAGCGACAAAGCGAGACCATCGAATTGATCGCCTCCGAAAATATTGCCAGCCGGGCGGTGATGGCGGCACAAGGCAGCGTTCTTACCAACAAGTACGCCGAAGGCTATCCTCAGAAACGCTACTACGGCGGGTGCAACTTCGTCGACAAGGCCGAGGAATTGGCCATCGATCGCGTGATGCGCCTCTTCGACGCCGAGTACGCAAACGTTCAACCCCATTCCGGATCCCAGGCCAACATGGCGGTGTATTTTGCACTTCTGTCACCGGGAGACACGGTCCTGGGAATGAATCTGGCTCACGGCGGTCATCTGACGCACGGCAGTCCGGCGAGTTTTTCTGGAAAACTCTTCAATTTCGTGCATTACGGCGTGAGCAGGGAAACCGGAACCATCGATTACGACGAGGTTGCCCGATTGGCCGAAACGCATCGGCCCAAAATGATCGTTGCCGGTGCAAGCGCCTATCCCCGCATCATTCGTTTCGATCGTTTCGCCGAGATCGCCCGATCCGTGGATGCCTATCTCATGGTGGACATGGCCCATATAGCGGGACTGGTAGCGGCAGGACTTCACCCCTCGCCCGTTCCCTACGCGGATGTAGTGACGTCCACCACACACAAAACCTTGAGGGGGCCAAGGGGAGGGCTGATTTTGTCACGGGAGGCCTACGCCAAAAAGATCGCCGGCCAGATCTTTCCGGGTATCCAGGGCGGCCCCCTGATGCACGTCATCGCGGCCAAAGCCGTTGCGTTCAAGGAAGCCCAGAGCGACGCCTTTCGGGCCTACCAGGAAGATATCGTCAGAAATGCCAGCGCCATGGCCGATCGTCTGACGGCGTGCGGTTTGAGGCTGGTGTCGAACGGTACGGACAACCACATGATGCTGGCCGATCTCAACCCATTCGGCATCACCGGAAAAGACGCGGAACGTGTCCTGGAACAGGCCGGCATCACCGTGAATAAAAACGCTATCCCCTTTGAAACCCGCAGCCCGTTCATCACCAGCGGCATTCGTATCGGTACTCCGGCAATCACGTCACGCGGCATGAAAACCACCGAGATGACGGCCATCGCCGATCTCATTATCGAGGTGCTGAAATCCCCCTCGGATCCCGCGGTCATCACCCGGGTCCGCGAGGCGGTGCTGGCGCTCTGCAGAAAATTTCCCATATATGCGGAAAACGGCAGGCTGGATGACAACGAAGGATGATCCATACCGGGCAATACCCGAAAGGCCTTCATGGATCGTCTATTTCATGGATATCGCCGTCCTGGTGGCCAAGCGATCGACATGCCTTCGCCGGGCGGTAGGAGCGATCATCGTCAAGGACAAGCGAATTCTATCGACAGGGTACAACGGTGCACCCAGCGGTCTTGCTCATTGCCGGGAAACCGGATGCCTGAGGGAGCAGCTCAATGTGCCGTCCGGGGAACGTCATGAACTCTGTCGGGGTATTCATGCAGAGCAGAACGCGATTATTCAGGCGGCGTACCACGGCGTCTCCATCCGGAACGCAACCCTCTTCTGCACGCACATGCCCTGTTCCATTTGCGCGAAGATGATCATCAATGCCGGTATCAGGAAAATCTGCTATCTTTCGGGGTATGCCGACGACATGGCCGAGGCCATGTTGCGAGAGGCACATGTCACCCTGCTCAAGGTAAACGGTGGTCCCGATGAGCCGGGCGCAGAGTCAAGCGATGGGGAGCGATCCGAGGTATAGATCATGAAATGCCCTTACTGCGGTGAAATCGACAACAAGGTTATCGACTCCCGCCTCGGGAAGGACGGCAACGTTATACGGCGGCGTCGGGAATGTCTTGTCTGCGGAAGACGCTTTACGACCTACGAACAGATCGAGGACATTCCCATCATGATCATCAAAAAGGACGGGCGGCGGGAGACTTTCAACCGGGAAAAGGTTCGGTCGGGGATTCAGCGCGCATGCGAAAAACGGGATATCAGCATGAACGTCATCGAGATGATTCTGGATGACCTGGAGCGGGATCTCCGGGAGACCGACCGGAAAGAGATTCCCTCTCATACCATTGGTGAAAAAGTCATGACCCGACTGCATGAACTTGATGACGTCGCCTATGTACGTTTTGCTTCGGTTTATCGAGAATTTAAGGACGTCAACGATTTTGTGGCCGAACTCAAAAAGCTCCTGAGCAAGGAAAAGGCAAAACAGGATATCGAATCCGACGATGGATGAAGAGCGCTACATGAAGATGGCCCTGACGCTGGCCCGAAAGGGCTGGGGATACACCTCCCCGAACCCGATGGTTGGGGCGGTGGTGGTCAGGGACGGCATGGTGATCGGGAAAGGCTGGCATCGAAAAGTGGGCGGCGCCCACGCCGAAGTCAATGCCATTGACGACGCGGGCGAGTACGCCAGGGGCGCCGATCTGTACGTGACCCTCGAGCCCTGCAATCATACCGGACGAACCCCTCCGTGCACGGAGAAAATTCTCGCCGCCGGAATCGGTCGGGTTTTCGTTGCCATGGTGGATCCCAACCCACGGGTTGCCGGCGGTGGGGCCGATTACCTCAGGGCCAGGGGCGTTCCCGTCGTCATCGGCATTCTTGAGGACGAGGCTTTACGCCTCAACGAAATTTTCATAAAACACGTCAGAACCGGACGCCCCTTCGTCATTCTGAAGTGCGCGGCTACGCTGGATGGACGTATCGCCACCCGAACCGGAGACGCCCGCTGGGTCACCGGCGAGGCTGCTCGCGCTCATGTTCATCACATGCGACACGGGGTGGACGGCATCCTGGTCGGCATTGGCACTGTTCTGTCCGACAACCCGAGTCTGACCACTCGATTGGACGATGTCCGCGGGATCGATCCGACCCGGATCATTCTGGACACCCGACTGTCCATCCCCGAGGACGCCAAGGTGCTGACCGTCGCATCTTCCGCCGGCGCCGTTATTGCCGCCGGAAAATCAGCGCCGCCCGAAAAAGTTCAACGCCTCGAGGAGAAAGGCGTCACGGTGCTGTGCCTGCCTTGCGGACATGACGGCGGAATCGATCTCGGGGCACTCATGGACCGACTGGGGGAGATGGGGATAACGAGCATCCTCATCGAAGGCGGCAGTCGTGTAGCGGCGTCCGCTCTGAAATCGGGAATTGCCGACAAGGTCATGTTTTTTTTCGCCCCGAAAATCCTTGGTGGGGACGATGGTTTTCCCATCTGTCGGGGCGGCGGCCCGGCGTTGATGCGCGACTGCATTCCCGTCAGGGATACAACGGTCCGCCGATTTGGCGAAGACGTGATGATCGAAGCCTATGTTGACTACGACCGACGGGCGTAACGCCTTCGGATGGAATGACGGGATGACGCCAATGTTTACAGGAATCATTGAAGGACTGGGTACGATTCGCGGGATTCAGCCGACGGGCGAGGGTTGCAGGCTATCCGTCGAGGCCGATTTCAGGCTCTCGGGAACCCGCCTGGGAGACAGCATTGCCGTCAACGGCGCCTGCCTCACGGCTGTGGCTTTGGACGGACCTCGTTTTACCGTTGACGTCTCCCCTGAAACCCTTGATAAGACAACGCTGGGTCGAGCACGTATAGGGGACCGGGTTAACCTCGAGCGGGCGCTTCGACTGTCGGACCGCCTCGACGGCCACCTGGTTTCAGGCCACATCGACGGCATAGGCACGCTAACCGATCGAAAGCATCGAAGCAATGCCGTGATCATCGCCTTTCGGGTGCCTCCCGCGTTGGCCCGCTATATGATCTCCAAAGGTTCGGTGGCGGTGGACGGCGTGAGCCTGACCATCAATGCCTGCACGAACGACGTCTTCGAGGTCAGTATCATTCCTCATACCGCCAAGTTGACGACGGTGGGGATGAAATCGGTGGGGGATGCCGTAAACATCGAAACGGACATCATCGGAAAATATGTCGAGCGTTTCGTCGCCGCGGGGAGGAATTCCGCCAGAACCGAATACGACGATGGATCCGTCGACATGGCCCTTCTCGCCAGACACGGCTTTCTGTAAACGATTCATTCGCAATCATCCGCAGCGGCCGGAACGCCTCGGCGGATCATTTTCAAAACGGTACCAAAGGAGTTAAGTAACTGTCATGCCGCAAATATCTATTGAACAGGCCATTCAGGACATCAAAGAGGGTCGAATGGTCATTCTTGTTGACGATGAGGACCGTGAGAATGAGGGCGACCTCACCATGGCGGCCGAAAAAGTAACCCCTGAAGCCATCAATTTCATGGCGAAATACGGCAGGGGTTTGATCTGCCTTTCGCTGACCGGCGCCAAGGTCGACACTCTCAAATTGCCCATGATGGTGCAGAACAACACCTCCCGGTTCGAAACGGGCTTCACCGTTTCCATCGAGGCCAAAAAGGGGGTCACCACGGGGATTTCGGCGGCAGATCGCGCCACCACCATTCTGACGGCCGTTTCGGACGATTGCAGACCCGAAGATCTGGCTCGCCCCGGACACATCTTTCCCCTCCGCGCCAGGGACGGCGGGGTGATGGTGCGAGTGGGACAAACTGAAGGATCGGTGGACCTGGCCCGCCTCGCCGGTTTGAAGCCGGCGGGTGTCATCTGCGAAATCATGGATGACGACGGTACCATGGCACGGATGCCGAGACTGGAACAATTCAGCGATGAGCACGGCATCGGCATCTGTACCATTGCGGATCTGGTGGCTTACCTGCTCCGCAACGAATCCTTCGTTCGTCGTGCGGCGAATACCCGTATTCCCACCCGATTCGGCGGGGAGTTCCAGATCATCGCTTACGAAAACGATATGGACCAACTCACCCATATCGCTCTTGTCAAAGGCGAAATCGAACCTGAAAAGCCGATTCTGGTGCGCGTACACTCTGAGTGCATGACCGGTGATATCTTCGGATCCCTCCGGTGCGACTGCAGCGATCAGCTTCACAAAGCCATGGAAATGGTGGAAAAGGAAGGCTCCGGCGTCATTCTTTATCTTCGCCAGGAAGGCAGGGGGATCGGTCTGGTCAATAAACTGAGAGCATACGAACTTCAGATCAACCACGGTCTCGACACCGTCGAGGCAAATCGGAAGCTCGGGTTCAAAGACGACCTGAGGGATTACGGCATCGGTGCCCAGATTCTGAGGGACCTGGGCGTACGAAAAATGAGGCTCATGACCAACAACCCCAAAAAAATGGTCGGCCTCCAGGGCTACGGCCTCAGTGTTGTCGAACAGGTATCCATCGAGATCCCCCCCAACGATTTCGACCGATGCTACCTCGAGTGCAAAAAGCTCAAGATGGGCCATCTCTTAAACCTCGATGTCAACAACCGCTGACCCGTCGACCCGCTCACACAAAAGGAGAATTCCATGCCGAATACGTTCGAGGGCAAACTGATTGCGGAGGGAAAAAGATTCGCCATCGTTGCCGCCCGATTCAATGACTTCATTACCGATCGCCTGGTGGGCGGGGCCTTGGATGCGCTGAACCGCTCCGGGGCCAAGGAAGCCGACATCGATATCGTCAAGGTCCCCGGAGCCTTCGAGATACCGCTTTTGGCTAAAAAACTCGCGGCTAAGGATCGATATCACGCAATCATATGTCTTGGGGCCGTCATCCGAGGCGCCACATCCCATTACGACTACGTATGTGCCGAGGTCTCCAAGGGGATCGCCGCAGTCTCAATGGAATCGGAGGTCCCGGTCATCTTTGGCATCCTGACAACCGACAGCATCGAACAGGCCATCGAGCGGGCCGGGACCAAAGCCGGCAACAAGGGGTGGAGCGCGGCGGTCAGCGCCATCGAAATGGCCAATCTGATGGACGTCGTGGATCAGTCCTGACGAAAGAACCATGAAAAACCGCCGAAAATCAAGAGAAGCCGCCCTGCAAGCGCTTTATTACATGGATATCCGCAACGACATCTCCATCGAGGCGCTGACGCTTTTTCAGCGATGCTTTCCGCAGTCGGAAAAAATCCAACCTTTTTTCGAAACGCTGGCCCGGGGAGTCATGCTGAACCGATGCCAGATCGACCGCCTTATCGAACGGTTTTCCAGCAATTGGAAGATCAGCCGCATGGCCTGCGTCGATCGGAATGTCATGCGGATTGCACTCTATGAAATCCTTTTCCTTGAAGATATCCCGGAAAAAGTATCCATTAACGAAGCCATCGACATCGGTAAGAAATATGGCACGGAAGAATCAGGAGCATTCATTAACGGCATTCTCGACAGCGCTCATATCGCTCTGAAAAACCAGGAGATTCAGGTCGAAGCCGAATGCCGGTCAGCCATACCCGATCGGATACCGTCGGTCGGTGACGGCATCGGAAAGACAGATGAAAAAGCAGAGGTTGCCTCTTTTTCACCGGTTCGAGGGCGGCCGGGAGTCGTGAAGCGGCGTGCATCGACAACGACGCCGATCCATGACGAAACGGAAAACGATTAAGGAGAGTCTTTTAAGTTATGGAACCCAGAAAAATTCTTCTAAACGAAGATGAAATGCCCCGCCAATGGTACAATATTCTTGCGGACATCAAGATAAATCCTCCATTGGGACCCGACGGCACCCCCCTCACGCCGGAAACTCTGGCACCGGTTTTCCCAATGAACCTGATCGAGCAGGAGGTCAGCACCGATCGGTGGATCGACATTCCCGAACCCGTCCTGGAGGTTTTGGCCATATGGCGTCCTGCGCCCCTGGTTCGAGCACGATCCCTGGAAAAGGCTCTGGGAACGCCCGCCCGCATTTACTACAAGAACGAAAGCCTGAGCCCCCCGGGAAGTCACAAACCCAACACGGCGGTGCCTCAGGTATACTACAACAAGGTGTTCGGCATCGAGCGGATGACCACCGAGACCGGCGCGGGACAGTGGGGAAGCGCGCTCTCCTTTGCATGCGCCCAGTTCGGAATGCAGTGCAAGGTCTACATGGTCCGCATCAGCTTCGATCAGAAGCCCTATCGAAAGGCCATGATGGAAACCTGGGGTGGACAATGCGTGGCCAGTCCCAGTACAGAGACCCGGGCCGGAAGAGAGGCCCTGGAACGGGATCCCGACACGCCCGGTAGCCTCGGCATCGCCATCAGCGAAGCCATCGAGGCGGCCGTCGCCGACGAAACCGGAAAGACCCGCTATTCACTCGGGAGCGTGCTCAACCACGTCATGCTTCACCAGACCATCATCGGACTCGAAGCCAAACGGCAATTTGAAAAAATCGGAGAATATCCCGATATTATCATTGGATGTGCCGGCGGCGGCAGCAATTTCGCAGGACTCGCATTTCCCTTCGTCCTCGACAAAATCAACGGCAAAGACATCGATATTATTCCTGTGGAACCCGCAGCCTGCCCTACCCTGACCAAGGCGCCCTTTGTCTACGACCACGGCGATACGGCACGTTACACGCCGCTTCTGCCAATGCACAGCCTCGGACATGCATTCATTCCGCCTCCGATTCATACCGGCGGGCTGAGGTATCACGGTATGGCACCCACCGTGAGCCAGATCGTCACCGAGGGCATCGCAACCCCTAAAGCCGTAACGCAAATTCAGGCACTGGAGGCCGGAGTGCTCGCCGCCAGAACCGAAGGGATCATCCCGGCCCCTGAAACGACCCATGCCCTGGCGTGCGTGGTCAGCGAAGCCCTTAAAGCCAAAGCAGAAGGAAAAGAAAAAGTGATCGTTTTCAGTTGGAGCGGACACGGCCTGCTGGACCTGACCGCCTATGAGAAGTTTCTATCCGGACAACTGACAAACTATGTCCTGACGGACGAGGAAATCGAGCGATCGGAGCGAATCTTCGAAAATTTTCCGAAACCCACATTGCTTAAAAGCCGATGATGATTTCCAAAGACCTGGAAGGTTATGAGCGCCGATGCCCCCGCCTCGGAGGGCAGATTCCTTTCCGGTACTGTCTCAGGGCCGAAGGTAGGGAATCGGTTTGCCGTCATATCATCGACTGCTGGTGGGAATCTTTCGACGTGACGACGTTCCTGAAAACGCACCTTTCCGAGCAAGCCTTCAAAGACCTCACGGGAAATGGATCGGTGAACAAGGTAAGCAGCCTTGTAGAGCATATTCAAAAAGCCCGTGAGCGTCTTTCAGGAAAATAGTTCCGCAGGAAAGATATCGGTCCATCGGGAGATGGAATATAGAGGATAGATGTAAAGGAGGATGTCATGATATTGGAAAGCTTGGAAGTCGGGCCGATTATGGCCAATTGCTATATTCTGGGATGCGAAGAGACACGGGAGGCTGCGGTCATCGATCCGGGAGGTGATGCCGACCGGATCCTTCAAGTCATCGATGATCTCGGACTCAAGGTCAAACTGATTATCAACACCCACGGTCACTTCGACCATGTGGGCGCCAACAAACGTCTGAAAGAAGCCACGGGCGCGCCGATCCTGATTCATGAAGGGGACGCTTCCATGCTGAGCCACCTCAGCGCAGCAGCCTCTTCCTTCGGTCTTTCCGTGGAAAACTCCCCGGCGGCGGATCAGATGCCGGGGGACGGCGATATCCTCAGCTTCGGCAACATCACACTCAAGGTCATTCACGTGCCGGGTCACAGTCCCGGGGGTATCGCTCTCAAAGCCGAGGACAGCGTTTTTGTCGGCGATACACTTTTTTCGGGTTCCATCGGAAGAACGGACCTTCCGGGGGGCGACTACAATCAACTCATCGCCAGCGTGCGTATGAAACTGTTCTCGCTTCCGGACGAAACCAAGGTCTATTGCGGCCACGGTCCTGCGACATCCATTGGAAGAGAGAAGCGTTACAATCCGTTTTTCCGTTGAACGAAGGCCATTCATGACGAGAGCGTCCCGGGGATCTTCCCGTCGATTTTCCGCCGGGAAGCTGCGGCAAAGGGGTTACGCCGCTATCTTCCGGAGCCGCCGTTCAATACGATCATTTATCCTGCCGTTGCTGTACCCCGAATCCCCGCCACACGTAACCCTGCGGCGCGATTTTTTATTTGAAATTCGTCCGGAAAGTGCTTTAAATAGGGTTTGAAAGCCCTATGTGCAGATTCTTTTTTACCGCCCTCGACGGGGGCGGTTATGTTTGGATATTGAACGATGCCCCTGGAGATTCACAGAAAAACGACGCGTGCCATCCATGTCGGCCGTGTACAGGTCGGCGGCGGCGCACCTGTTTCGGTCCAGTCCATGACCAACACCTCGACCGAGGACGTTGCGGCAACAACGGACCAGATTTGTCGCCTCCAACTGGCCGGCTGCGAGATCGTACGCGTGGCGGTGCCCGACATGGCGGCCGCCCGAGCCATTCGGTCCATCAAATCAAATATCACCATCCCCTTGATTGCAGACATCCACTTCGACTATCGCCTCGCCATTGCGGCGGCGGAGTCCGGTGCCGACGGTCTCCGCCTCAACCCGGGCAACATCGGGGGTATGAAAAAGGTGAGCGAGGTGGTGCGCTGTGCCAAAGACCGGGGTCTTCCCATCCGAATCGGCGTGAACGCCGGATCCCTTGAAAAAGACATTCTCAAACGGTACGGCGGCGTCACTGCAGAGGGCATGGTCGAAAGCGCCCTGCGTCACGTGGAGATGCTCAGGTCCTGTGATTTCGACCAGATCAAGATTTCCCTCAAGGCATCCGATGTCTCCAGAACCGTCTCGGCCTACCGGCTTCTCTCCGAGAAAACCGACCTGCCCCTCCACGTCGGTGTCACTGAAGCCGGGGGCCTGTATCCAGGTATCGTCAAGTCCGCCCTGGGCATCGGCATGCTCCTGGCAGACGGCATCGGGGACACCATCCGGGTTTCCCTGACCCGCGATCCGGGGGAAGAAGTCCGCGTAGGATATGAAATTCTGAAGGCGCTGGCAATCCGGCGGCACGGGCCCGAGATTGTCAGCTGTCCCACCTGCGGTCGCTGCAAAATCAATCTTTTCGATGTGGCGGAGCGTGTCGAAAAAGCCCTCATCACGGTTTCGACACCCATCAAGATCGCCATCATGGGATGCGTGGTCAACGGACCTGGAGAGGCAAGGGAAGCGGACGTCGGCATTGCCGGCGGCGACGGCATAGGGATCCTTTTCAAGAAAGGCAAGGTGATCCGGAAGGTCCCTCACGAACAGTTGGTGGAAGTCCTTCTGGAAGAGGTCGATCGCTTTTCCAGAAACCTGAAGGTCCCAACCTCGTCTCGAACCGACGGAGCATAAAACGGCAACTGTCCGGGCATAGCGTGTATCCGCCGGAACCCGGCATCCGAAAACGGCATGATGACCCGATGAAAGACAGCAAAAACCGACGAAAGGACGTATATGGCAACGCAACCGAAAACAGCAATCACGCCCACACGAATCGAAGACTACGCAGAATGGTATCAGCAGGTGGTCAAGGCATCGGATATGGCCGATCGGTCGCCGGTTCGGGGATGCATGGTCATCAAGCCCTGGGGATACGCCCTTTGGGAAAATATCGTCCGCGAGCTGGACGACCTTTTCAAATCAACCGGCGTTAAAAATGCATATTTCCCCTTGTTTATCCCTATCAGCTTTCTGGAGAGGGAAGCCGAGCACGTTGAGGGGTTTGCCAAGGAATGCGCGGTCGTCACGCACCATCGCCTGGAGAAAAACGCCGCCGGGGGGCTGACGCCCGCGGGGGAACTGGCCGAGCCCCTGGTGGTACGCCCCACCTCGGAAACGATCATCGGCGACTCCTTCGCCAAATGGGTCAGCTCTTACCGGGACCTGCCGTTGCTCATCAACCAGTGGGTAAACGTGGTACGCTGGGAAATGCGCACCCGCATCTTTCTGAGGACCAGCGAATTTCTATGGCAGGAAGGACATACCGTACATGCCACGCCGGAAGACGCCCTTGCCCGGACCCACCAGATGCTGGATATCTATGCCCACTTCGTCCAGGATTACCTGGGCATGCCGGTCATCAAAGGCCGAAAAACAGCCACCGAGCGGTTTCCCGGAGCTGTCGACACGCTCTGCATCGAGGCCATGATGCAGGATCGCAAGGCCCTCCAGGCGGGAACATCCCATTTCCTCGGACAGAATTTCGCCAAAGCCTCGGGCATCAAATTTCAGACGCCCGAAGAGAAAGAGGAATTCGCATGGACCACATCATGGGGGACGTCCACCCGAATGATCGGCGGCCTTATCATGACCCACGGCGACGACGACGGTGTTATCATGCCCCCCCGGGTCAGCCCCGCCCACCTGGTACTCCTTCCCATCTTCAAAAACGAGGATGAACGGGCCAACGTCATGACCTACACGGAAAGCCTTGCCGCCGAGCTTCGAAACACTCACTACCACCACGCCCGATTGCGCGTCGAAATCGACGAGCGGGACATCGGAGGGGCCCGGGGATGGGAATGGATCAAGAAGGGCATTCCCCTGCGGGTCGAGATCGGGCCCCGGGATATTGCCGAAAACGCGGTCTTCGTCGCCCGGCGGGATATGGATCATCGAAAGAAAACCAGCATCAAACGGGATGTGTTCGTCAAGACCATCGGCAACCTTCTTGACGAGATCCAGGGCAACCTCCTTAAGCGCGCCGGAGACTATACCCATTCTCATACCCGGGTTATCGACGATTCCGACGCCTTTTACGACTTCTTTACCCCTGAAAATCCTGAAAAGCCTGAAATTCATGGTGGATTTGCCATGAGTCACTGGTGTGGTGAAGCGGCGTGCGAGGCAAAAATCAAAGAGGACCTCACGGTCACCATCCGATGCATTCCCCTCGAAAACACCACTGAAAAGGGCCGGTGCATCTGTTGCGGAAAGCCTTCAGAGGCCCGCGTCGTCTTCGCCAAAGCTTATTGATCGACCAGTCGAGGTAGCCGAACAGCATGGTTCGTATCAGCGATATCATCGACAAAATGCTCGAAAACAACCCGGATGCGGATATCGATCTCATCGATCGCGCCTACATCTATTCCGCCCGGGTTCACGACGGCCAGGTCCGTCTTTCAGGGGAGCCCTATTTATCGCATCCTCTCGAGGTTTCGGCGATCCTGGCGGATATGAACCTGGATGCCGTCTCCATCGCTGCGGGCCTTCTCCATGACGTCGTGGAGGACACGCATGCCACCATCACGGAGATCAGCGATATTTTCGGTCCGGACGTCGCCCACATCGTTTCCGGCGTCACCAAACTGACCAAGGTCGAAACCCACAGCGCCCACCAACGCCATGCAGAAAGCATCCGGAAGATGATCCTCGCCATGGCCGACGATATCCGGGTGATTCTCATCAAGCTGGCGGACCGTCTCCACAATATGCGCACACTGGGGTTTCATAAAAGCGACAAAAAAAAACGAGAAATATCGCAAGAGACGCTGGACATTTACGCATCTATCGCCTCACGCCTCGGCATCTACTGGATGAAACGAGAGTTGGAGGACTCCTCGTTCATGTATATCATGCCCGAGGAGTACGCCCGGATCAAGGGACTTGTCAGCAAGGACAAGGAGGAACGCGAGCACTACGTCGAAACCGTCATGGGGATGATCAAGAAGGAAATGAAGGCGGCCGGCATTAAATGTGAAGTTCTTGGGCGCTACAAGCATTTTTATAGCATCTACCAGAAAATGATCACCCAGAACCTCGAGTTCGAGGATGTCTACGACATCGTCGCGTTCCGGATAATCCTCGACACCAAAAGCCAGTGCTACGAGGCTCTGGGCATCCTCCACGCCCTCTGGAAGCCCATCGACGTCAAATTCAAGGACTACATCGGCCGACCCAAGCCCAATATGTATCAGTCCCTTCATACAACCGTCATCGGTCCTTACGGAGAACGGGTGGAGATTCAGATCCGGACGTGGGAGATGGACCGGGTTGCCAAATCAGGCATTGCTGCCCACTGGAGCTACAAGGAAGGTAAAAAACTCGACAAGAGCATCAGCGAAAAATTCGCGTGGATTCAAAACCTCATCGAAAACCAGGCCAACATTGAAAACCCCGATGAATTTCTGGAGAGCGTTCGTATCGATCTCTTCCCCGACGAGGTTTATGTCTTCACTCCACAGGGCCAGGTAAAATCCCTCGTCAAGGGTGCGACTCCGGTCGATTTCGCGTATCTGATCCACACCGAGGTCGGCAACCAGTGCATCGGCGCCAAGGTGAACGGTCGGATGGTCCCTCTCCGATCGGAGTTGAATACGGGGGACATCGTCGAGATCATCACCAACAAGAACCACCAACCGAGCAAGGATTGGCTCAGTTTCGTCAAAACCGTCAAGGCTCGTTCCCGGATACGGCAATGGATCAAGACCCAGGAAAAGGAACGCAGTATCAGCCTGGGCAGGGAGATGTGCGAAAAGGCTTTTCGGAAATACAAGCTGAACTACAACGACGTCGTCAAGTCCGACGAAATGGAGGCGGTGATCGCGGACTTTGGGTTCAAAAGCCTCGACGATCTCATCGCCAATGTGGGCTACGGCAAGATCACCCCGCTCCAGGTGGTTCGAAAATTCATGCGAAAGCCGCCCACCGAGGAGGAGAAAGATGACTCGCTATTCGACAAGATTATCCATCGGGTACGAAAGAAGAAAGCCAGGACGGGCGTAACGGTAAAGGGGATCGATGACGTTCTGGTGCGGTTTGGAAAATGCTGCCAGCCGGTTCCGGGAGATCCCATCATCGGATACATCACTCAAGGACGCGGGGTTACCGTCCATCGGGTCAACTGCGTCAATGCCCTTCAGCTCAACCCCGAACGACAGATCGAGGTGGAATGGAACGATACGACACCCGAGGAAACCTACCCGGTAAAGATCCATATTCATTCTTTTGACCGGGTGGGTCTCCTGGCGGATCTGGCATCCAATATCAGCAAAAACGGGGCCAATATCCTGAATGTTCACTCGGAAATCCGGGACAACAACACAGTGGACAGCATTTTTACGTTGGCCATCAAAGATACGAATCACCTCAATCGGGTTCTGTCGGACCTGAAAAAGGTCAAACAGATCTCTAAAGTCGAACGGATCGAGAGTTAGGCGGCCTTTACCACCCGTCCGGTCTTGATGCATTGGGTGCAGACCATAATCTTTTTGATCTGTTTGCCCCGCAGGGCGCGAACACGCTGCAGATTGGGATTGAAGCGTCGTTTGTTGAGGTTGTGCGCATGACTGACGTTGTTTCCCACCTGCGGGCGTTTGCCGCAAATCTCACACATTCTGGACATGATGACACTCCTTGAACGATTTATCTTTTTAACGATTTAGGGTTTATACAAGTCTCCGCGTTTTCTCGAATCCGAAGGGCTTCAAGACGCTCGGCTTGGGGATTCAAAGCCGTCCTGAACCTGAAATCATACGACGAAAACGTAAAAGCGTACTATACGCCATACGATTCATCGTGTAAAGATTTTTAGTTTGATTTAGGGCCATACTCCGGCGGTTTCAGGCTCGAGGGTTTCAACCTCACCACCGGTCTCCGTCTCGTCCGCTTTCGGGTTCTCTATCAGCTCGTTTTCACAAAGGGTAATGTAGCGGAGGGCATTTTGGTGGATGCCCACATCCGGATAATTGGACAATACGGATTTGAATCGCTTGAGGGCGGGCCGGTAGTGGCCGCTTTTGAAATAGAAGAGCCCGACGTAAAACTCATGCCCCGCCAGGCTTCTCTGGCAGACTTTGATGTTTTGACGAGCCTTGTGTGCATAGGGATCGTTCGGGAACTGCCTGAGGAGCCGCATATACCCCTCCAGGGCCTTCTCCGCCGAGCGTTGATCCCGATCAACGGTATCGATCTGTTCGAAGTAACAAGTGCCGATCTGGTAGATGATATAGGGAATGGCTTCGTTTCTCGGATGGAGGCTTTCAAAGGCCTCGTAAGCGGCGACAGCCTCGTCGTATTTTCCCAGCCGGTAGTATGCATCGGCGGTCTTCAACTCTGCCAGAATAGCATATTTGCTGTAGGGATACCAATCCTTCAATTTTTCGAAGGACTCGATCGCTTTCATGTATTTGCCGCTTTCATAGTTGTACATACCGTCGCTGACGAGATCTTCCGAGGATGCCTCTTCCCTGGTCTGAAACCAGGAACATCCCGACAACAACAATATCAGGGCCATGGCCGTGAAGATTGTTTTTTTCATTTCACCAACTGCTCGATATAATGTTCCGCCGCCCATGCGGCCAACGCGCCGTCTCCCACCGCCGTGGCGATCTGACGAAGGGGCGTGGCCCTCACGTCTCCCGCAGCGAAAATCCCGGGAACGGACGTCGCCATGAGATGGTCCGTCAGGATAAAGCCCCAATCATCTCGCCGGACGGTATCCCCAATAAAATCGGCATTGGGCCGTATTCCGATCCACACAAAAAAAGCATCCGCTCTAAGCGTCCGTGCTTCTCCGGTTTTCAAGTTTCGGATGTGGATGTTCTCGACATGGGTCAAGCCGCTGACACCTGTGACCACCGTGTCCCAGAGAACCTCGATCTTTTCATTGGCCAAAGCCCGTTCCTGAAGGATTTTTTCGGCGCGAAGCCGATCCCGGCGGTGGATCAGATAGACCTTGCCGGCGAATCTGGTCAGAAAGACGCTCTCCTGAACCGCCGTATCCCCGCCCCCTACGGCGGCGACCACGCGATCCTTGTAGAAGGGCCCGTCACAAGTGGCACAGGACGAAATGCCCTTTCCAAAAAACTGATCTTCGCCCGGCACCCCCAACTTCCTGGGGGATGCCCCCGTGGCGATGATCACGGCATGGGTGCGGATTTCCCGGCCCTCTCCGGAAACGATTTTCAGCGAGCCGTCTTGAACGACGGCATCCACCTTCAGGGTCTCCATCGCCATCCCGAAACGCTGGGCCTGTTCCGTCATCCCCCGTACCAGGTCGACACCGGTAATCCCATCGGGATAACCGGGATAATTTTCCACCCAATCGGTGATGAGTACCTGACCACCCGGCAGATGACCCTCCAACAGAAGCGTTCTGAGCCGGGCACGGGCGCCATAAAGTCCTGCCGTCAGTCCGGCCGGCCCTCCACCGATAATGACGAGGTCCGCATCAACGTCTGTCATCTACGTCTTCCCAAAATAGTTTTCGATCCATCCTGCCTGAAAATGGTCTCGCCCATGTTCAGACAAGTTTTTTGATGGTTTCCTCCAATTTGGCCTTGGCGACCATGCCGGTGATCTGGTCGGCGATCTCGCCGCCCTTAAAAAAAATAAGGGTAGGAATGGCGCGAATGCCGTATTTTGCAGGTGTTATGGGGTTGTCGTCCACATTGCACTTGGTAAACTTGATTTGGCCGCTAAAATCCTTTGCCAGCTGTTCCACCGTCGGGGCGATGGCCTTGCAGGGTCCGCACCACGGTGCCCAGAAATCAACCAGCACCGGTATGTCGGACTGGAGCACTTCCGCTTCAAAGCCGTTGTCATCGATATCCAAAACACCTTCAGCCATAGTTTTGTCGTCCTTTCTTTGGGAGTTGTCAATTTCAGAAACTATAGTGACAGTGGTGTTTCTTGTCAACCACATTGCATCGGAGACACCGGCATTTGGGGCTTGGTAATTGACACCGTCCGAGGCTTCTGTTATTTTTATCAACTCGACTTTCGACTTTCAGGCTGGTGACCGGATAGAGGTGCCGGGAGGATACGGCCAATGAAAGTCGAGTTATCCAATTTTCGACTTCCGGGGGCCGTTGATACCAGGAGGGCGGCCTCCTTTTCAATGAACGGAGACAGAGCCGTATGCAGCGCAAACTTCGCGTCGGCGCCCTTATTTCAGGCGGCGGCACCAACCTGCAAGCCATTATCGACCGCTCGGAAGCCGGAGAGATCGATGCCGACATCGTGTTTGTCGGATCCGACACCCCCGACGCCAAGGGCCTCGGGCGGGCCGAAAAGCACGGGATTCCCCATTTCACGGTGGACTACGTCGGGATCATCAGACGCTTTCGGACCGATCCAGAACGGTTCGTCCCGCCTCCCGATTTCGACCTGGACGCCATCCTTTCCCGGCAGCATATCTTTCCCCCCGGCGCCGATACGGAGACGGTCCGCCGGTTTCTCACGACCCGGGCGGCGGCCGAGGCCGCGCTCCTGAAAGCCATGTCGGCCTACCCCTTCGACCTTCTGGTCCTGGCGGGGTTCATGCGGAACCTGACACCTTATTTCATCGACCGCGTCAACACCGATCCCGAGCGGCCCCGGATCATGAACATCCATCCGGCGATACTGCCGGCCTTCCCCGGCGTAGACGGTTACGGCGACACCTTCCGCCACGGATGCAAGGTCGGCGGCTGTACAGTCCATTTCATCGATTACGGGGAGGATTCCGGCCCCATCATCGGACAGCGGACCTTTCCCATCGATCCCGGCGACACCCTCGAGGCCGTCAGGGCGAAAGGACTCCGGGAGGAATGGATCCTCTACCCCGCCTGCATCCAACTCTTCGCCGAAAACCGGCTCAAGGTCGTCCGCAGGACCCATGCGCTTCCGGACGGACGGACGATGTCGCGGGCAGTCGTGGAGATCGACTATTCCGAGAACACCTGAACAGGGTCTTGGAAATCCTCATCAGCCATTGCTGCCTTTTTAAGAGGCAGCAATTACAGCTTCTTGAGAGGTTTGGCGGAGGCCTTGCAACATAGCTTATACCAACGGCACGACGATGGATTGCAATCCCCGGCAAACCTGCCGAAGCAGTCCGCGACACCCTCGATGCGTTGAATGCTTCTGATCATATGCGGGATGTCAGGAAGATGGGCATCTGGACGGTGATCATTGTCGTCCATTTCATATTCCTTCCGGATCATTGACGGGTTGGGAGTTAAACTGTTCCGTCCTTTATAAACTCAGACACATGGGCGTGTACATAGGGCCTTGCATTCATTTCTGTAGGATATTCTCCCGGGACTGACGCACGAAATTTCCCACCTTCGGGCAAAAGTAATGCGTTTGGGATCGATGGATATCTCAGATCTCACTTAAATCCGATAGTCCGTCACGGAAAGGAAATCTGATGAAAATTCGGGTGCCCTCCCCCGGACGGGATCGGATGGACATCTTCCCCATAAGCAGATTGACGCGCTCCCGCATGCTGCTGAGACCCATCCGCTTTTCACTGAATCCCGCCTGTTCCCGCGCCGCGACGTCAAACCCCTTGCCGTCGTCCTCAATGCGGAGAATGACGTTGGGGTAGGCGCCAATCAGAAAAATGACCGCACGCCGCGCTTCCGCGTGCTTTCGGATGTTGTTGAGCCCCTCCTGGACCAAACGGTAGATGTTGATCTCCAGAAACGGATTCATAGCCCTGTTTTTCAGTCCCGTTGAATGAAATTCGGCATGAATGCCGGCGTCCTCGGCAAATTCATCACAGTAAGACCCGAGCGTCTCGATCAAACCGATCTCCTTCAGCCCCGGGGGTCTGAGATCGTAGGAGAGGTTTCGGACGGTCCGAATGGTTCGACTCAGAATTGAAGACATGTCGGTCAGGGTCTTTCGCACGTCGTCCGGGAGGGTGGACGACTCCCCGAGAGTAAGCGCCAGAGAGATTTTCATGGTGGACAGATCCTGGGCGACACTGTCGTGCAGTTCATTTGAAATCATCAGGCGTTCGTTTTCCTGGGCGGTCAGCAACTGCTGGGAAAGGGTTCGAATCTGCCGCTCAGCCGCCCTCTGCTCGGAAATATCTTCGACCATCTCGATGGCTGCCCGGATGTTACCCTCCTTATCGACGACGGGGGAAGCAACGATTCGGAAATACCGGACGCTTCGCTCTGAAGGTATTTCTGCCACGGCCTCGTGGACACGACCGTCCCGCAGTGTTTGGATCACCGGACAGTAAGTGCAGATCTTCTCTCCCGGCGGATCATTGAAGGCCTGGTAGCAGAGCGGCTGACGGGAAAAATCGATCCTTGGGTACCAACACCTCATCTGCCGGTTGAGCGTCAGGATACGCATGTCCCTGCCGATGAGGGTCACTCCGATGGCAATGTTTTCAACAAGGCTCCGGTATTCCTGGACCTTTCTTTCCCGCAACAGTGCCTCGACGTCCGATTGATTATCCATCTCCCGAACGATCCAGAGGATTTTACTCTGCCCGTTGAAGACGAATTTTCCTTCGGCGATCTCGCTCGTAAAAACCGCACCGGCCATTGTCCGAAAAGCCCGAATCTCCCGCCGCAGCTCGGCGTCACACAACCGCGGCGGATCGGTGTCAATGATATCCGACAGGGTCAGAGTCCTGAAAATTTCCTCGCGATAATTGAAAAGGATCTTTGCCGCCCGATTGATCGATTCGATCCGCCGGGTCTCCTCATCAAAGACGATCGCGGCGTTCGGATTGTGTTCAAACAACGCTTGAAACCATTGTTCTGAATCTTGCCAATTCGCTTTCATATTCAGTCTTTTCCGTCACGAATCCATGGCGCCGGTCAATCCATGTCAACGAAACATTGAGATATCATCCTTGTATTCCCTGGAAGTGAGGCAGGTTGTCGGATTGGCGGCCTGTCCTCGAGTTTCAGGATAGGCCGCGGCGATAGGGGAATCACCCATGTAAAATGATAAGAACCCCCTATATGCACGGTACCGAATATCATGGTATATTTTTTTTATTCAGGTATCAATGGGTACAATAGACACATCGAATTTTGTGAGATCATCCCCGCGAGTGGGGAAACGCAACGGATTCATGATAAAACCTTACCAGACCACGGCTGAAGGCTCAATATCACAAACACATATTTTACATATCGCTTACCCATACATAACAAAATTATAACATTCAAAGCTTATCATGTTTCAAGACGCAAAGCCCCGCGAACCAGGTTCGGATCGAAAAGCGTCAAACCGAAAGTCCACAGGCGCTCAAAAAATGGAGAAACCGGGATTTGGACGTCTTCTGCCGAGAATGTCGGGCTGTTAAAAAACCGGGCCTTTTCCAGGAACCCGAGCGGTCGAAGCCTTGGAAGAACCCATAACAAACTGTCCTGCTGAAAGAGATAAAGGATATCGATATGAACCAGCCGAAAATCGCCGTCGATTTGATCCTGAAGAAGCTGACGGAGAGCACCGAACAGGTCAAGACCCGGGTTCAGAAGGCCTCCGAGGTGCTTCTGGGACCTCTTGAAACCGATCTGGCCGTCACCCCCTACGAGGTGGTGTACGAGGAGGACCGGGTGAAGCTGAAGCATTACACGCCCGAGAAGGTCACCCACAAGATCCCCCTTCTGGTGGTGTACGCCCTTATCAATCGGGAGACGATGCTGGACCTCCAGCCGGGCCGGAGCGTGGTCCGGACCTTCCTCGACAAGGGGATCGAGGTCTACATGATCGACTGGGGCTACCCCACCCGCAAGGATCGCTACCTCACCATCGACGATCACGTGAACGGCTACATGGACGCCGTGGTCGACGTGATCCGCCAACGGCACGGCCTTCCCCGAATCAACCTCATGGG